>DASPRE010000009.1:0-53911 GCA_035624615.1 Burkholderiales bacterium
GAAGATTTCCAAGCCGTGCACGACCAGCAAGGAAATTGCCCAGGTGGGTTCTATTTCTGCCAATGCTGACGAAGACATCGGCAAGATTATCTCCGAGGCCATGGACAAAGTCGGCAAGGAGGGGGTAATTACGGTGGAAGATGCATCGGGGCTCAATAACGAACTCGACGTGGTGGAAGGCATGCAGTTCGATCGTGGATATCTCTCGCCTTATTTCATCAACAATGCCGATAAGCAAATCGCACTTCTGGAAAATCCCTATGTGTTGTTACACGACAAGAAGATTTCCAACATCCGTGAATTGCTTCCGGTGCTGGAGCAGGTCGCAAAGGCCGGCAAACCGTTGTTGATTGTCGCAGAAGAAGTGGAAGGCGAAGCGCTCGCTACCCTGGTGGTCAACAACATCCGCGGCATCTTGAAGACTTGCGCGGTGAAAGCGCCGGGTTTCGGCGACCGCCGCAAAGCGATGCTGGAAGACATTGCGATTCTCACCGGTGGCACGGTGATTGCAGAGGAAGTGGGTCTCACGCTGGAAAAGGCCTCGCTCAAGGATCTGGGTCAAGCGAAGCGCATTGAAGTAGCAAAGGAAGACACGACGATTATTGACGGTGCGGGCGATCCAAAGGGTATTGAAAATCGCGTCAAGCAGATTCGCACACAAATCGATGAAGCCACTAGCGATTACGACAAGGAAAAACTGCAAGAGCGCGTGGCTAAGCTAGCAGGCGGTGTCGCCGTGATCAGAGTGGGCGCTGCGACCGAAGTTGAGATGAAAGAGAAAAAAGCGCGAGTGGAAGACGCGCTGCATGCAACCCGTGCTGCGGTGGAAGAAGGCATTGTCGCTGGCGGCGGGGTGGCGCTTATTCGTGCAAGAGCAAATATCAAGGTTAAGGGCGACAACCATGATCAGGATGCCGGGGTCAAAATCGTGCTCCGCGCGTTGGAGGAGCCGTTGCGCCAAATCGTTGCTAATGCTGGAGAGGAACCTTCAGTAGTGCTGAACAAGGTGTTGGAGAAAAATGGTAACTTTGGATTTAATGCCCAGACTGCTGAATTTGGCAACCTACTTGAAATGGGCGTGGTGGATCCAACCAAGGTAGCGCGCTCCGCACTTCAGAATGCCTCATCGGTCGCCGGTCTGATTCTTACAACTGACGCCATGGTGGCAGAACTGCCTAAGGAAGAAAAACATGCCCATGGGGCGCCCGGAATGGATATGGAAATGTAATTGTCCGAGACGTTTGTCGGAAAAAACCCCGCCAAGGCGGGGTTTTTTTATCGGGTCAATAAATCAGTCCGAGAGATTTTTAGAATAGTGGGACATAAAATTGGTTGACACGGAGCGCATCAGCAGAAGATCGCTGATTGTGTAATGCTCGGTTCTTTACTAGACTCACCTAACGATATAAAGATATCAGCACATGAAGCCGTATGAAGGGTAAAACGATCGCGCTCCTGGAGAGTCGGGTAAGCGCTCAAATTGCCGATCTGGTGGCCAAACAGGGGGGCCTGCCTTTTTCAGCTCCTGCTCTGGCTGAGGTCCCCGATGTGGACACGGACTATATCGGAAAACTGATTCACGATTGGGAAACCCAGCGGGTAAAAGCGGTCATTTTCCAGACCGGTGTCGGCACCAAGGCACTGTTCAACGCCACCGATTCTTTAGGCGTTACTGAAACATTTCTAAACTTGCTCTCGCAATCGGTCGTGGTAGTGCGCGGGCCCAAGCCTACTGCTGTCTTGCGGTCGCGAAACGTGCGCATCGACCTGAGTGCTGCGGAACCGTTTACAACTGCTGAAGTCCTAGCCACGCTCGATGGCGTGCCGCTGCGCAACGAGCGGGTGATCGTGCAGCGTTACGGTGAGACCAATGTCGAGCTGGACAAGGAACTACAAATAAGAGGCGCAACGGTAATTGAAATTCCAACTTACCGCTGGGCACTCCCAGAAAATACGCGACCAATGGTTGCCTTAATGGATGCATTGGAACACGGCAAGATTGACGCCGTAGCTTTTACCAGTGCATCGCAGGCCTACAATTTATTTTCCCTGGCCGACAGCCTCGGAAGAAAAGAAGCGCTTAAAGCAAATATTAATAAAACGCTGGTTGCCTCGATAGGTCCGGTATGCAGCAAGGGGCTAAGGGCTCTCGGTGTCAAAGTCATGCTGGAACCGCGACCGCCAAAATTGGGCCCATTTATTGCCGCGCTCGCCAAAGCTTTGGCGAAATAGCCGCAGTTTTGCCGTAAAGTAATTTTAAGAGAGGGGGCTCGTCATGATGCCCAGGGTCGTTCTTTTGTATGCATCGCTTCTAGGTTTGATTCTCGTCTATCTTTCTTACCGGGTGGTACGTTATCGCGTGAAATTTAAAGTGGGAATCGGGGATGGTGGTAATGCCGAGTTAGCCCGTGCCATTCGCGTACAAGGCAATTTCGCGGAATATGTGCCGATCGCGTTGTTGCTGATTCTTCTCGTCGAGCTTGCGGGTTTCAGCGCGTGGGTGGTGCATGTGCTGGGCATCACGCTTCTAGGGGGAAGAGCATGGCATGCGCGGGGACTCGGGACATCCTCCGGCGCGTCGCTCGGGCGCTTTGTCGGAACATTTTCAAGCTGGCTCACTTTAAGCACCGCTGCAATTCTCTGCCTGCTTGCTCTGTTCGGAGAGACTTTTTAACGCGTCTATGCATCAGGAACAAGAATCACGCGGCAATTGGAGAAAACGGGATTGGCCAGGTTGAGATTCTTAGTGAATCGCGTTTTTCGACGCATTTCACATGTTCTCACTCACAACTTGGACAGAAAAAGGTTCAGAGGGGTGGAAGATTTGCCGCTAAAGCGAATTAGGGGGACAGAGAATCCTTTGCCTATTGCGGGGCGGTGAGCAAGTGCGAATTTAGTCCAGGTGTTCCGGTAGGCGGGAAAAACATCATAAATAATTAAGGCTTAACGCTTTATTTGAAGGCACCAACATGGTATTTTTATACATTTATTTAAAACCTGCCGAATCAGTCGGAGATCGAAAATGGCTGTCGAACGTACGTTGTCCATCGTCAAACCGGATGCCGTGAAGAAAAACATTATTGGAAAGATTTATTCCCGTTTTGAAGAAAAGGGCCTCAAGATTGTGGCAGCGCGTATGCTGCGCTTGTCGCGTGCCCAGGCCGAAGGTTTTTATGCAGTGCACCGCGGCCTGCCGTTTTTCAACGATCTTGTGGAATTCATGGTTTCCGGTCCCGTAATGGTCCAGGTGCTGGAAGGGGATAACGCGGTTCAGGCCAACCGTGAGCTGATGGGCGCGACCGATCCCAAAAAAGCGGCAGAGGGCACGCTGCGTGCTGATTTCGCCCAAAGCATTAACTTCAACGCAGTGCATGGCTCTGACAGTATTGAAAATGCCGCGGTTGAAATTGCTTATTTCTTCCCAACATTGGAACTTTACTCACGCTAGTGGCGGTCAACCTGCTTGATCACGATTTAAAACGCCTTACCGCTTTCTGCAAGGAAATCGGCGAGAAGCCCTTTCGCGCCCGGCAGCTTTTGCGCTGGATCCACCATTTCGGCGAAAACGATTTTGCCAACATGAGCGACCTTGCCAAGAGTTTACGCGAAAAGCTAGCGGTGACAGCGGTAATTGAGGCGCCGAAAGTAAAAACCGCCAGGATTTCGGCCGATGGCACGCGCAAGTGGTTGCTGGAGGTAGGCGGCGGTAACGCCGTCGATGCAGTATTCATACCGGAAGCCGGACGCGGCACGCTGTGTATTTCCACACAGGCCGGGTGCGCGTTGGCATGCACTTTTTGTTCGACCGGTAGGCAGGGTTTTAACCGCAATCTTACCACTGCGGAGATTATCGGCCAGCTGTGGTTGGCGAACAAGGCTCTGGGCTGTGATGGGCGCGGCGAGCGCTTGATATCAAACGTGGTGCTGATGGGAATGGGCGAGCCACTCTTGAATTTCGACAATGTCGTGAGCGCGCTGCGTTTGATGCTTGACGAAAATGCGTATGGCCTGTCGCGACGGCGCGTGACAGTTAGTACTTCCGGCATAGTGCCCGGTATAGACCATTTAAGCAGAGAATGCCCGGTGGCGCTGGCGGTGTCACTGCACGCGCCCGACGATGCGTTGCGCGACATTCTGGTGCCGATCAACAAAAAATATCCGTTACGCGAATTGCTTGCAGCATGCCGACGATATATCGCAGTCGCTCCGAGAGATTTCATCACTTTTGAGTATGTCATGCTTGAGGGCGTAAATGACAGCGTTGTACAGGCGCGCCAGTTGGTTGAACTGGTCAAAGATGTTTCATGCAAATTTAATCTGATCCCGTTCAATCCGTTTCCCGATTCCGGGTATCGGCGCTCGGCTCCTGATGTAATCGACAGTTTTCGTGAGATTCTGACCCAAGCCGGAATTGTAGCGACCACGCGCAAAACTCGCGGTGATGACATTGATGCCGCCTGCGGCCAACTGGTCGGACAAGTCCAGGACCGCGCCAAACGCAATTTGCGGAAAGTAGCCGCGACGGAGAACACGCATTGAAAAGAATCTTGTTAATTTGTCTTTTTGGGACGCTTGCAGCCTGTATACAGCAACAAGTTGAAACGACTGCTATTCAACCGCAGGATAGTGTAGCTAAGCCGGCGAATGCTCTGAAGCGCGCGAAAGTCCATACCGAGCTTGCCGCGGGCTATTACGAGCGCGGCCAAATGGGCTTTGCTTTGGACGAGCTCAAGGAAGCATTGCATGCTGATCCAACTTATGCGCCGGCCTATAATGTAATGGGACTGGTATATATGCAGTTGCGCGATAACAGCGAGGCAGAGCACAACTTCCGTCGCGCGCTGGAAATTGATCCGCTTGACTCGGACGCGAACAATAATTACGGCTGGTTCCTTTGCCAGAGCAAGCGCGAGGATGAATCCATCAAATATTTCATGACGGCGCTGAAAAATCCATTGTATGCGACTCCGGAGAAATCCTATGTCAATGCGGGCATCTGTATGCGCCGCAAAGGCGATGAGCAGGCAGCAGCAGAGTATTTCGGAAAGGCGTTGCAAATTCGCTCAGACGAGCCGCAGGCCCTTTATAACATGGCGGATCTATCGTATAAGCGCCACCAATATACCGAAGCTAACGCGTATCTCGTCAGATACATGCGGGTAGCGGCTCCGACCGCGGAAACGCTGTGGCTCGGCGTGCGTACTGAGCGCAAGCTTGGTAACCGCGATGCAGAAGCCAGCTATGCGTTGCAATTGCGCAAGAAATATCCGCAGTCCGACGAAGTGCGGGCGCTCAATAATGGACAATTCGAATGAGCGAGGGGACTCTTAATAACAAAATCGCAGGCATCGGCGGCGTTCTTTCCGCGGCGCGCGAACGCCAAGGCTTGTCTGTCGCCGATGTAGCAAGGCAGCTTAAGCTCGCGGTACGACAGATTGAAGCGCTGGAGGCCGATGATTATAAGAACTTGCCGCGCATCAACTTCGTACGCGGCTTTATACGCAATTATGCGAGGCTGTTGCAGATTGATGCCGAACCGCTCCTGAAACCAACCGAGCAATTATTATCAGCGCCGCAAGTTCCCGAGGCCGGGCCAGGTGTGGTGGAAATCCCGACTACATCGGATAAAAAGAACAACTGGCGTAGCTACGCCGTTTTTGTTTTATTTGCGGCCCTGGGACTGATGTTCCTGAGCTATGAGTGGTACCGGGAACAGAGGACTCCACGGGCTGAGCAGGCTTCCGGGCCTAAAGCTCCGGCGACAAAAACGCAGCCCGCGGTACCTGAGGTGCATAATGCAAGTCCGGTGACCGCTGCAAACCCGATAAGCTCAACAACTCCGGCTAGTCGGGCCAGCGCCTCAATTCCGGGTGCAACCGCCAACGCGCCGGTGCGTGAGCAGGCAAGTGAAACCAAGCCGGTCCCGCAACAAATCCGAAGCGGCGAATTAAGGCTCGAATTTGACGAGGAATCGTGGGTGGAAATTATTGATAAGGACGGCAAGACAATATTCTCGAAGCTTAGTCCCGCCGGCAGTATTGAAACGGTGCGCGGCAATCCGCCTCTTTCGATGGTGGTGGGTAATGCCGCCGGTGTGAGACTCACATACAACGAGAAGCCGGTCGATCTGCAACCGTATACCAAAGTTGACGTCGCACGAATAACATTGAAGTGAAAATGTTGGGAACCGAAGTTCGCTGGAGATTTCGATTCTCGAATCCGAGTCTTTTCCGTTCATTTAATGAAAAACAAAATAATCCCGAAGATTGTGCCGCGTCCGCATAAACCTACAACCATTCAGGCGATTCGCGGCATGGGCGATGTCCTGCCGAGTCAGGCCTATCTGTGGGAATACGTTGAAGATACGGTGCGCGCGTGGCTGCAAAGTTACGGCTATCTGAATATCCGCACGCCCATACTGGAGAAGACTGATCTTTTCGTGCGCTCGATCGGGGAAGCCACAGACATCGTCGAGAAGGAAATGTATACCTTTACCGATCGGCTCAACGAGGAGAGTCTGACGCTGCGCCCTGAAGGTACGGCATCTTGCGTTCGGGCCGTGTTGCAACACAATTTGCTATATCCTGGCCCCCAGCGGCTTTACTATGCCGGACCGATGTTCCGCCACGAACGCCCACAGCAGGGCCGCTTCCGACAGTTTCACCAGGTAGGTGTCGAGGCGCTGGGCTATCCCGGACCGGACATCGATGCCGAGCATATCATAATGTGCGAGCAGCTGTGGAACAAGCTGGGCTTGCGGGATATTAAACTGCAAATCAATACGCTGGGGAGCATGGATTGTCGAGCACGGTACCGTGAGCGTCTGAGAAAATACCTTGCTTCTTATGAAAGCAAACTGGGCGATGCGGTGCGCAGGCGCGTGGAACGGAATCCGCTTCGCGTATTGGATAGCAAGGATCCCGCGTTGCAGCCCGTCATCGCCAACGCGCCGCATCTGCTTGATGATATTGATGATGCCTCCCGCAAACACTTCGAGGGGCTTCAGGCGATACTGCGCGACGCCGAGACAGTTTACGAAATCGCTCCGCGCTTGGTGCGCGGACTGGATTACTACAATCTGACCGTATTTGAGTGGGTGTCCGATAAGCTGGGCGCACAAAACACCGTTTGCGCAGGCGGCCGTTACGACGGTCTGGTAGAGCAATTAGGCGGCAAACCCGTACCTGCTTGCGGCTACGCCTTGGGAATCGAGCGCTTGCTGGCATTATTGCAGGAAGGTGCGCCCGCTTCGCAGCCTGCGGACGCTTATCTGGTACATCAAGGCGAAGCGGCAGATAAATTCGCCCTGCAGGTAGCCAAAAAACTCCGCGACGCTGGGTTGCGCGTGATCCTGCACTGTGGTGGCGGCAGCTTCAAATCGCAAATGAAGAGGGCAGACTCAAGCGGCGCGCGTTTTGCCGTGATAATCGGCGATGATGAAGCGCTGGTGCAACAGGCAAGCCTAAAGCCATTGCGTGAAGCGGGCGAACAAGTCCGCACCGGGGTCAGAGAAATTGTTGAAACATTGAGGAAATACCATGTATGACTTGCAGGAACAGGAACAGATAGATGCACTGAAAGCTTGGTGGAAAGAAAACAGGCGCGCGGTGATTTTCACCGTTATCGCTGCAGTCGCTGGGGCGACGGGTGTCCAGGCATGGCGGTACAACCAGCAAACCAAGGCGCAGGAGGCAGCCGGGCTTTACAGTGCGTTGCAGCAACTGGTGCCGCAAAATAATACGAAAAAAATCCACGAAGCGGCCGCATTCATCATAGAGAAATTTTCTTCCACGCCCTACGCGCCGCGCGCAGCGTTGATTGCTGCGAAGGCTGATTACCAGGCGGCGGACATGCAAGGTGCGAAGGCCCAGCTGCAGTGGGTCATCGACCATGCAGCTGAAGACGAATTAAAAGATATCGCACGTCTCAGGCTTGCCGCAATGTTGCTTGATGAAAAGAATTATACGCAGGCCTTGCAGCTGCTTGAGGGCAAGCATAGCCCTGCTTATGACGTGTTTTTTTCGGATCTCAAGGGAGATGTGCTGGTCGCGCAGGGCAAACCTTTCGAAGCGCGCAGTGCTTATCAAGCCGCGCTGAGCCAAATTGACAAAAAAAGCGCCTACCGCCAATTGATTCAAATCAAACTGGAAGCCCTTGGAGGAAAGTAAATGCGCTGCCGTTTTCAAAAGGCGGCTGCCCTGTTACTTGTGCTGGCGCTTTGCGGATGCGGCCTGCTGGGAATCGGTGGTGATGATGAAAGTGCGGTGGACAAGCCAGCGCCATTGGTTGCGTTCAAGCGTGCTGCGAGGACGGAGGTCCTTTGGCAGAAAGGCATCGGCGAATCGGGGGCTTATGTGTTTACGCCGATTTTTGCCGACGACAGTATCTACGCCGCAAATGAGGACGGCGATTTGCTACGGTACAACGCAACAACGGGGAAACTGATCTGGCGCGTGGATACCCGTCGCAATCTTTCCGGAGGAGTCGGCGCCGCGCACAACCTGGTTCTGGTAGGCGATTTGAGAGGAGAACTGCTGGCATTCGATAATCAAGGCTACCTGATTTGGAAGTCGAGGCTCACCAGCGAAATACTGAGCGCGCCACGCGTCGCCAATGGCGTTGTGGTGGTGCGTACTGTAGACGGACGGATCTTCGGTCTGGACGCTGCCGACGGCAGTCGTAAATGGGTTTACGAGCACACCACTCCCACGCTCACGGTGCGCTCATTCGCCGGTGTCGTTATTACTCACGGCGGTGTGTTTGCAGGATTGGCAGGTGGAAAGCTGGTGGGGCTCGATATTAGCAGCGGCAATGTTGGCTGGGAAGCCACTGTGGCGCTCCCGCGCGGAACCACTGAACTGGAACGCGTTACCGACATCACCAGCATGCCGGCGGTGGACGATGAACGAGTGTGCGCAGTCGCTTATCAGGGGCGCGTCGGATGTTTCGATTTATTTCGCGGCAATCTGCTATGGGCACGCGACATCTCCAGTATTTCCGGTTTGACCCTTGATGAACGCAATTTGTATGTGAGCGATGAGAAGGGCGCAGTGGTGGCGCTTGACAAGGTGAGCGGTGCGAGTGTGTGGAAACAGGACAAATTGTTCGGGCGCAGGATTAGTGCGCCGCTCGCTTTCGGGAATTACATCGTCGTTGGGGATCTCCACGGTTATGTACATTTCCTGTCGCGCGACGACGGCTCGTTTGTCGCGCGCCGCGCCACCGACGGCAGCCGGATTTCTGCCGCGCCAATCGCATTGGATAAGGGGTTACTTATACAGACGCGCGATGGCGGGCTGTACGCAATGAATGTTGAGCCGCTGCCCTGAGATGGCGCGTTAGCGGTTGCACCACGGTATTATCAGCCTCCAAAATGAAACCCACCCTGGTCTTGGTCGGCCGCACGAATGTCGGCAAATCGACTTTATTCAACCGTCTCACTCGAAGTCGCGACGCCATAGTTGCTAATGTACCCGGGCTCACACGCGACCGGCATTACGGCCACGGTAAGGTAGGCATAAAACCATTTCTAGTGGTGGACACCGGCGGTTTCGAGCCCGCCGCAAAAAATGGCATTTCGGGCCAGATGACGAAACAGACGCTGCAAGCCATTGCCGAGGGCGACAAGATTTTGTTCATGGTGGATGCACGGCAAGGCTTGCGTGCAAACGACATGTTGATCGCGGAGAACTTGCGCAAGAGCGGGCGCCCTGTATGGCTGGTAGTGAACAAAGCTGAAGGAATAAGGCGGGATGTTGCTGCCGCCGAATTTTTCGAACTCGGGATCGGCGAGCCATTGCCGATATCCGCGGTGCACGGCGAAGGTGTGAGTGAGCTTATTGAACTGGTATTGGCGGACGTGACCGCCACGCAAGGGCCCGAGGCGCAGCGCAGGCACCCGAAAATCGCGATTGTCGGCCGACCCAACGCGGGCAAGTCAACCTTAGTTAACTGGCTGCTCGGCGAGGAACGGGTGATCGTATTTAGTGAACCCGGCACTACGCGCGACAGCATTTATGTAGATTTTGAGCACGATGGCAAAAGCTATACGTTGATCGATACTGCGGGATTGAGAAAGCGCGGCAAGGTGAGTGAGACGGCCGAGAAGTTTTCGACGATCAAAGCAATGCAGGCAGTGGAGGACGCCGATGTTGTCGTGCTGCTGCTGGACGCCCAGCGGGGCATTTCCGAACAGGATGCGCATATTGCAGGATTCATACTGGAAGCCGGCCGGGCACTAGTGCTGGCAGCCAATAAATGGGACGGCTTGAGCGTGGAGCAGCGCGCAAGAATCAAATACGAAATCGCGAGAAAACTTGGGTTCTTGGATTTCGCCAAGGTGCATTATATTTCCGCGCTGGAAGGCAAGGGCGTGTGGGCATTGCTCAAATCGGTGGATGAGGCCTACAGGGCAGCGATGACGAAACTGCCCACCCCGAAACTGACTCGCGCGCTGCACTCCGCGATCGCCAAGCACCAACCGCCGCGTGCGGGGCTCATTCGACCCAAGCTGCGTTATGCTCACCAAGGCGGAAGCAACCCGCCGCTTGTAATTGTTCACGGCAATGCGCTAAGCCAGGTTCCTGACAGCTACCGACGCTACCTGGAAAGCGCTTTGCGCAAGGTTTTTAAGCTGCAAGGCACGCCCCTTAGAGTCCAGTTCAAGAGCGGCCGAAATCCCTATGCCGGTAAATAGCTTTCAAAACAACGCAATCTTGCTGGGCCGAGCGGCTGGCTTTAAGCTGAAAAAACGGGTAAAGTTAGCCTGTGAATAACTAAAACCAATGGAGTCAAAATGAGTGCGAAAGGGCAATTGTTACAAGACCCGTTCTTGAATGCTTTGCGCAAGGAACACGTGCAGGTTTCAATTTATCTGGTAAACGGCATCAAATTGCAGGGCCAGATAGAGTCGTTCGACCAATACGTGGTGCTTCTGAAAAACACCGTGACGCAAATGGTGTACAAGCATGCAATTTCCACCGTGGTACCTGCCAGGGCGGTTAGCGTACCATTTGAGCAATCTTCTGCAGAGAGCTAAAGCCGGTAATTAATGTTTGAACGTCCCGATAGCGGGAATACAGGAGTATTGGTCAGTCTCGATTTTGGCGAGGCAGGCAACGCGGAAAGCCTGCAAGAATCGCAGCAACTTGCCTTAAGCGCCGGAATCAAAATCAAACTGGTAATAAGAGGAAAGCGCTCCAAGCCTGACCCTGCGCTATTCGCCGGTACAGGCAAAGTGGCAGAAATCGCCCAAGCCTTGCGCGAAAACGGGATACAAGTCGTCATTTTCAACCATGATTTATCCCCCGTTCAAGAGCGCAACCTGGAGAAGGAATTGCGCTGCAGGGTAGTCGACCGCACCAGTCTCATACTCGATATTTTCGCCCAGCGCGCTAAGAGCCACGAGGGCAAGCTGCAAGTAGAGCTGGCACAGCTCGAGCATCTCTCCACCCGATTGGTGCGAGGCTGGACTCACCTGGAACGTCAAAAGGGCGGGATTGGATTGCGCGGTCCTGGTGAGACACAATTGGAAACCGACCGTCGCCTGCTCACGAATCGCGTTAAGGTCCTTAAGGATAGATTGGCACGCCTGCGTCGCCAGCGCCAAGTTCAACGCAAGGCGAGGCGCCGGGCCAGGGTAATGTCGGTTTCGCTGGTCGGCTACACCAATGCTGGCAAATCGACGTTATTCAATTGTCTGACTCGTGCCAACGTTTTTGCCGCCGACCAGCTGTTTGCGACTCTGGACACTACTTCGCGCAAACTGTTCGTCCCTGATTGCGGCTCGATTGTGCTTTCCGATACCGTAGGGTTTATCCGCAGCCTTCCGCATACGCTGGTAGAAGCGTTTCGCGCGACCCTCGAAGAAACGGCTCTGGCGGATTTGTTGCTGCATGTGGTCGATGCTAGCCATCCCAATCACGACCAGCAAATCATCGAAGTCAACAAGGTGCTGGCAGAGATCGGCGCGGACCAGCTACCACAAGTGCTGGTGCTCAATAAAATCGACTTGTGTGGCTGGTCGCAGGGCGTGGAACGCGACGAGTATGGTAGAATCACGCGTCTTCGCTTAAGCGCACACACTTCTGAAGGCACGGATCTTGTGCGCCAGGCGCTGTTTGAAGCGATGAGCAGCGAGACTCCGGAACCTGTTCCAGTAGAAGTTGCCTGAAGTTAGCGCGTCGGCATCCGTACTGGATTATTTGGCATAATCCGCATGGCATTAAACGACCCACAATGGGGAAAGCGCGGCAATCAAGGGCCGCCCGACCTGGACGATGTGTGGCGCAGATTCAACGAGAAGTTGAATGCGCTGTTCGGTCGCGGTCGCGTTTCCGGCGGTGGGCCGGGCACCGCGGCGCCCAAGCCGTTTGGCGGTGGCCTCGGCTTGCTAGTCGCGCTGGTCCTGTTGGTGTGGCTGGCAAGTGGTTTCTACATCGTGGATGCGTCGCAGCGCGGAGTGGTATTGCGTTTCGGTAAATACATCGAGACGACTCAGCCAGGGCCGCGCTGGCACTTGCCATATCCCATCGAAAGTGTAGACCTCGTTAATGTCTCGCAGGTGAGAACGGTGGAAGTCGGTTACCGCAACAACGTGAGAAGCAAAGTGCTCAAAGAATCGCTGATGCTTACTGACGATGAGAACATAATTGATATCCAATTTGCAGTGCAATGGATCCTCAAAAACCCAGAGGATTACCTATTTAACAACCGTTCTCCGGACGATGCGGTGCTGCAGGCCGCGGAAACAGCAATACGTGAAATTGTAGGGAAAAGCAAAATGGATTTCGTGCTCTATGAGGGCCGTGAGCAGGTCGCAGCTCACGCAACCAGGTTGATGCAAGAAATCCTCGATCGCTATAAGACTGGAATCTTGATCAGCAAAGTTACCATGCAAAACGCGCAACCGCCGGAGCAGGTTCAGGCGGCGTTTGACGACGCGGTAAAAGCAGGCCAGGACCGCGAGCGGCAAAAAAACGAAGGTCAAGCCTACGCCAATGATGTAATTCCGAGGGCGCGCGGAAGTGCCGCGCGATTGTTGCAAGAAGCGGAAGGCTATCGGCAGCGGGTAATCGCCGACGCCGAAGGCAATGCCAGCCGCTTCAAGCAAATTTTAGCCGAGTACAGCAAGGCGCCGGCGGTGACGCGCGAACGCCTTTACCTCGACATGATGCAGCGGGTGCTTTCCAGCAGCAGCAAGATCTTGATCGACCAGAAATCGGGATCTAATCTGTTGTACCTGCCACTGGACAAATTGTTGCAGAATGACAGCTCCGGGGCGACCACACAGGAACTTCCGCCGAGGGCGGCCGCGCCCGAGTCGCCCCAGCAACCGGAAAGCACCTCGCGTTCACGCGAGGCGTTCCGAAGCCGCGAGCGGGAACCACGGCCATGAAGAATGTCGGCGTGATCCTCATCGGAATAATCGTCGTGCTGGTGGTGGCCAGTCTCGCCATGTTTACAGTGGACCAGCGGCAGTACGCAATCATGTTTCGCCTCGGCGAGATCATATCGGTCATAAAAAAGCCTGGACTGTACTTGAAGATTCCGATACTCGACAATGTACGCTTTTTTGATTCGCGCATTCTCACATTGGATACTCCTGAACCAGAACGTTTCCTAACGTCGGAGAAGAAAAACGTGCTGGTGGATTGGTTCGTAAAGTGGCGCATTGAGGATGTCAGGCAATATTACATCAGTGTCGGCGGCGATGAGCAGCGCGCGGAATTGCGGCTCGCACAAACTGTGAATTCCAGCCTGCGTAATGAATTCGGCAACCGCACTGTACACGATGTCGTATCGGGGGAGCGGGACCAGATCATGGAGCTAATGCGGGAGAAAGCGAACGAAGACGCGCGCAAGATTGGCGTGCAGGTGCTGGATGTGCGAATAAAACGCGTGGATCTGCCGCAGGAAGTAAGTGAATCGGTTTACCGCCGCATGGAAGCGGAAAGAAAGCGCGTCGCCAATGAGCTGCGTTCTACCGGCGCCGCAGAGTCTGAAAAAATCCGTGCCGATGCTGACCGCCAGCGCGAAGTCATACTCGCAGAAGCCTATCGCGATGCGCAGCGCAGCAAGGGTCAGGGAGATGCCAAAGCGGCTGAGATTTATGCCGACGCTTATAAGGAAGATCCGGAGTTCTACTCCTTTTACCGCAGCCTGGAAGCCTATCGGGAAGGTTTCAAGACAAAAAATGACATACTGGTGCTCGATCCCAATTCGGAGTTCTTCAGATATCTGAAACACGCTGGCAAGCCGGGCAAATAGGCGTACCATGTTCAAGCTTTTGCTTACAGCGTTTGCCTTGATGCTGGTGCTGGAAGGAATACTTCCATTTCTGTTGCCAGCGATCTGGCGAGAAGCATTCAGAAGATTAATCGAGATGACTGATGGGCAAATCCGCTTCATGGGACTTACTTCCATGCTTGCCGGTCTACTGGTGCTTTACCTAGTGCGATGATGCGAAACTGGCTACTTCCGGAATACATTGAAGATATTCTGCCGCCCGATGCGCGACGCGTTGAGGAATTGCGCAGAGTCATTCTTGACCTCTTCTATGTGAACGGTTATCAATTGGTGATTCCACCGCTGATTGAATATATTGAGTCGCTGCTCACGGGTACTGGCCGGGACATGGATTTGAAGACCTTTAAACTGGTGGACCAGCTAACTGGCAGGATGATGGGCCTGCGCGCCGACATCACGCCACAGGTGGCGCGAATTGATGCGCATCTTTTGAATCGCAAAGGTATCACCCGTTTATGTTATTGCGGCAGCGTGGCACACACACTGCCTTCTGCAACCATGCGCACCCGCGAACCGCTGCAGATTGGAGCCGAGCTTTACGGCCATGGCGGATTGGAAAGCGACGTCGAAATTCTGCGTCTGATGCTGCACGCGCTTAAGCTAGCGGGAGTTGCCGATGTGCACCTCGATCTTGGCCATGTCGCGGTATTTCGCAGTATCGCGAAACGTGGAACGATTCCTGCAGAACTTGAAGCTGAGCTTTTCGGGGTTCTGCAAACCAAAGACAAGCCTGCTTTGCGCGAGCTGACGAACGGACTCGACCGTCAAACGAGCCAAGCGTTGATGTCGCTGCCGGAACTTTATGGCGGCGAAGAGGTGCTGGGACGTGCGGCCAAACACCTGCCCGATTATCCCGAAATTTCAGCAGCTCTCGCGGATTTGCAAACAATCTCAAAAGAGTTGCGGGATAAAATTGCAAGTCTCTGCTTTGACCTGGCTGAAATGCGCGGCTACCGCTATCACAGCGGCGTGGTGTTCAGCGCTTACGTCAAAGCCTCCGCTAACGCCATTGCCGTGGGCGGGCGCTACGATGAAGTGGGCAAAGCGTTCGGCCGATCGCGGCCGGCGACCGGTTTCAGCATGGATTTGCGCGAAGTCTCGGCGCTGTTCCCGGGCGAGCCTTTGCGCTCGGCTATTCTCGCGCCTTATTCGCAGGATGCGGCTCTGCAAAAAAAGATAGCCAGCTTGCGGGAGCAGGGAGAAATCGTGATTGCAGATTTGCCCTGCGATGGATCCTCGCGCGGCAATCTAAATTGTGACCGAACTCTGGTAAAGCGGAACGGGGTTTGGGAAATAAGCAGCCTGAAATAGGCGGATCCCTCATGTCAAAAAATGTTGTCGTTATTGGTACGCAATGGGGTGATGAGGGCAAGGGCAAGGTGGTAGACTGGCTTACTGACCACGCCCACGGAGTAGTGCGCTTCCACGGCGGGCACAATGCTGGCCACACACTGGTGATCGACGGCAAGAAAACCGTTTTGCACCTGATCCCGTCGGGAATCCTGCGCAAGAAAGTAAATTGCTACATTGGCAACGGTGTGGTGCTTTCGCCGCAAGCGCTCTTGGATGAAATTGCCATGCTCAAAAAAGCCGGAGTGCAAGTTGCTGACCGGTTGAAGATCAGCGATGCATGTCCGCTGATTCTGCCCTATCACGCGGCCCTTGATCAGGCCCGCGAAACGTCGAAAGGCGCTGCCAAAATCGGAACCACCGGGCGCGGCATAGGGCCCGCTTACGAGGACAAGGTGGCGCGGCGTGCCATCCGTTTGCAGGATCTACTTGACAGCGAGCGATTTGCCGCCAAACTCCGCGAAGTGCTCGAGTACCATAATTTCGTGTTGAAGAATTTTTTCAACGCGAGGCCTGTAGGCTACCAACGCACTCTTGAAGACACACTTGCTCTTGCCGAGCAGATCAAGCCGCTGGTTGCGGACGTTCCGAGCCTGTTGTACCAGGCGAGTCGCGATGGAAAAAATCTGTTATTCGAAGGCGCGCAGGGAACGCTGCTCGACGTAGACCACGGCACCTACCCGTATGTCACTTCCAGCAATTGCGTGGCAGGCGCTGCTGCTGTGGGAAGCGGCGTTGGGCCGCAGATGCTGCACTACGTGCTGGGAATCACCAAGGCGTATACCACGCGCGTAGGCTCTGGACCGTTTCCAACCGAATTGAGTGATGAGGTAGGAAAAAAACTCGCATCACGCGGTCGGGAATTCGGCGCTACTACCGGTCGTCCACGCCGTTGCGGCTGGTTCGATGCGGCCGCGCTGAAGCGCTCGATCCAAATAAATGGCGTCTCGGGTTTGGGCGTTACGAAACTCGACGTGCTGGACGGAATGGACCGATTGTGTCTGGGAGTTGGATATAAGATTGACGGTGTAAAATGCGATATTCTGCCGGCGGGCGCGGAACTGCTTGCCAAGAGCGAGCCGGTTTATGAGGAAATCCGCGGGTGGAAAGAAAGCACGGTGGGGCTGAAGCGTTTTGAAGACCTGCCGTCCGGAGCGCAGAAATATCTCAAGCGCATCGAGGAAATTTGCGAGGTGCCGATTGACGTGATATCGACCGGTGCGGATCGCGAAGAAACCATCGTGTTGCGCCACCCATTTACCTGAGTGAGGTCGCGAATATTTCAGGTATGCAATTGAGTCCTGAGCAGCGCATCGATATCAACACGAAACTGAAAAATCCCCGCTCGGAACCTAATCCTGCTGGTGCCGAGAAGAGGACTCGAACCTCCACAGTGTTGCCACCGCCAGGACCTGAACCTGGTGCGTCTACCAATTCCGCCATCTCGGCTTTTGAGAAGGTGCAAATCTAATAGGAAACTATTTTCTTGTCAACGAAACCGACCGAGCGTTTTAAATCCACCACCAGTGTCGACCGCAGTCGCGCATCGAAAACAAAGCGAAAGCTGCGCGAACTTGACCCGCATTACAAACGCGAGCACGCGAAATACCGTGCAGCCTTGCCCAGCCGGGAATACATATTGCAAATTCTCGCGAAGGAGGGAGTTCCGCTTTCCAGGGAACAACTGATGCGGCTGCTTGAGATCAGCGGCCACGAGTCGGCGTTGTTTCAGCGCCGCCTGCGGGCGATGGAACGCGACGGGCAGATTATGCGCAACCGCAAGGGCGCGATATGCGTAGTGGACAAACTCGATCTCATCAAGGGCACAGTACAGGGGCATCCGGACGGATTCGGTTTTTTGATTCCCGATCAAGGGGGGGCCGATCTTTTTCTCGGCCCAAAGGAAATGCAGAAAGTTCTGCACGGCGACCGGGTTATGGTGCGCGAAATTGGAACCGACCGACGCGGGCGTCCGGAAGCCAGCATCGTCGAAGTGCTCACGCGCGCCAATCAGCGCGTGGTGGGAAGGCTGCATGTAGAGCACGGCATCCAATTCGTCGTCGCCGAGAACAAGCGCATCAGCCAGGATATATTAGTGGCACAGGCCGAAAAACCAGCGGCAAAATCGGGGCAGGTGGTCGTTGTGGAAATCATCGAACAGCCCAGCAAGCACGCACAGCCTGTCGGCCGCATAGTCGATGTTCTGGGAAATTATGCCGACCCGGGAATGGAAATTGAAATCGCGTTGCGCAAACATGATTTGCCGCATGTGTTTTCTCGGGACGCGGAAAAATGGGCGAAATACCTGCCGAGTGCAGTGCAGGATCAAGATTATGCGGGGCGTAAAGACCTGCGCGATATTCCGCTGGTGACAATAGACAGTGAGAGCGCCAAGGATTTCGACGACGCGGTCTACTGCGAACCGCGGGGCAAAGGGTTCATGCTATTCGTGGCAATTGCCGATGTAAGTCATTATGTAAAACCCGGTGATGCTATTGATCAAGATGCACTGCAACGGGGTAATTCGGTTTATTTTCCGCTGCGCGTGATCCCGATGCTGCCTGAGGAATTGAGCAATGGCCTTTGCTCGCTCAACCCGAGGGTCGCGAGGCTGGCTATGGTCTGTGAAATGCTAATCGAGGCTGACGGCGAAATCGGGGAATACCGTTTTTATCCGGCGGTAATACTTTCGCAGGCGCGGCTTACCTATACTGTGGTTGGGGAGATGCTCGAACATCCCGATGGCCAAGCCGCGCAGCGCTACGGGAGCCTGCTGCCGCGTATAAAAATGCTTTACACGCTCTATAAAGTTCTGGCCAAGGCCAGGGAAAAGCGCGGTGCCATTGATTTCGAAACCATCGAGACGCAGATGATTTTCAATGAATCCGGGAAAATCGAGCGCATCATTCCAGCAAAACGCAACGATGCTCACCGCTTGATTGAAGAATGCATGCTGGCTGCCAATGTCTGTGCGTCGGATTTCCTCAGGAGCCATAGTCAGCGGACGCTTTATCGGATTCATGAGGGCCCGACCCCGGAAAAACTCGAAGCCCTGCACGGTTTTCTCAGGGAATTCGGTTTGCACTTGGGCGGTAGCGATAATCCGCATGCCAAGGATTATGCGAAATTGTTGAGAGCAACTCGTGACCGGCCTGATGCGCAATTGCTCCAAACGGTAATGCTACGTTCTCTGCAGCAGGCGATGTATAGCCCCGACAATGTGGGCCATTTTGGATTGGCGTATGAGTCATACACACATTTCACTTCGCCT
This sequence comes from Burkholderiales bacterium, assembly GCA_035624615.1. GTDB lineage: Bacteria > Pseudomonadota > Gammaproteobacteria > Burkholderiales > JAHFRG01 > JAHFRG01. The sequence goes on from DASPRE010000009.1 coordinate 18,929, forward strand.
ATCAGGCGCTACCCTGACTTGCTGGTGCACAGGGCAATAAAGGCGGTATTGCACGGCAAAACCTATCAACCGGGTGATTGGAAGCAGCTGGGTATTCATTGTTCGATTACCGAGCGCCGCGCGGATGAAGCGACTCGCGACGTCGAATCCTGGCTCAAGTGCTATTACATGCAGGATAAAATTAACGAATGCTTCGACGGCACCGTGAGCGGAGTAACCGGATTTGGCATTTTTGTGGCGCTCGATGACATTTATATAGAAGGACTGGTGCACGTTTCTGATTTAGGGAGCGATTACTTTCATTTCAACGCGCAGAAGCACCTTTTGCAGGGGGAGCGCACTGGCATGAGATTCCGTTTGGGTGACCGGGTCAGAATCAAGGTGGTAAGAGTGGATTTGCAAGGCACCAAAATTGATTTCGTTCTCGAAGCCGCTCCCGACACATCGGCAAAGAAGGGCCGGCACGCAAGAAAATCTTTGTTGCGCGCGGGGTAAGGACATGAGCCGGCTGATTTATGGTTTCCATACGGTAACCGCGCACATTCGGCAAAATGCGCAAAGCGTAGAAGAAATCTATCTGGACGAATCGCGCCAGGATCGGCGCATGAAGGGACTGATTTCGCTTGCAGAAAATCGAGGAGTGCGCATTATCATGGTAGATCATGCACGTCTTGACGGCATGACCAGACATGCACTCCATCAAGGTGTCGCGGCCAAAACAACAGGCGAATTCCGGCGTGTGGACTTGGATGAAGTACTGGACAGCTTAAGCGAGCCCGCGTTATTGCTAGTTTTGGATGGTATTAAGGACCCGCATAACTTGGGCGCGTGCTTGCGCGTGGCGGATGCTAGCGGCGTACATGCGGTGGTCGCACCGAAGGATCGTGCAGTCGGGATAACTCCGACCGTTTCCAAGGTGGCCTGTGGCGCAGCTGAAACGGTGCCTTATATTGCGGTCACCAACCTCGTCCGGACGCTGCACGAATTCAAGGAACGTGAAATTTGGGTAATTGGCGCCGACAGTAAGGCGAAACAAGATCTGTTTTCGGTAAAATTGGACAGCCCTGTTGCCTGGGTGATGGGTGCGGAAGAACAAGGATTACGGCGTTTGACCAAGGAAACCTGTGATGAACTGGTACGTATTCCAATGGCGGGCAGCGTCGAGAGTCTGAACGTATCGGTTGCAAGCGGAATTTGTCTTTTTGAGACGAGAAGACAAAGAGCTGAAAAGAATCGGCTGCCCGGCTAGCAAGCTGTTCTGAAAACCGGCAGCCATGAACTTTTGCATAGCCGCTACCTATTAGTGGTGGCAATAACAGCAGTTCCGTAGCATAAGACTTCCGTCAGTCCAGCCATGAGCTCGGTTGCGTCATAGCGCACGGCAATGATGGCGTTCGCGCCAAGCTGGTCGGCATGAGCGCACATCAAATCAAATGCCTCCGACCGTGCCTGCTCGCATAAATCGCCGTAAACGGATATGTTGCCGCCAAACAGAGACTGTAGCCCGCCAAGTATATTGCCGACAATTGAACGGGAACGAACAATTATTCCGCGCACCACGCCGAGATTTCTGGTAATGGTATAGCCGGGAAGCTCAAAAGCGGTAGTTATCATTGAATGTTGCATTTTTTCATCCTTCCGTGCACGCGAAAAATCAGCGTGTCAACCCGGCTATTTTGATTTGCGTAACCGTCGAGCAAATGATTGGCTCGGGCGCAAGGTTTTCAATTAACGGAATAGCCTCCATATTAAATAGATGATAAAAATGATGATGGCGATGATAGCGGGCAGAATAACCACCAATGCCTTGCGCGCGCCGATTACCAACTGCGTGCTCTTGGCCTGGATTTGTTCGGCTCGTTCCTGGAGGCGTTCCGCTCGCTCATATTGCTTTTGGACCAGGTTGAACTGCTCGCGCCGCAATTCCAAAGCCTGGGCTTGGCGTTGCAACTGAAGTATTTGGTTGTCGCGAATGTCTTCGAGAACGCGGAGAAGATCTTGCTCGCTCATGGAACGGATTATTGAATGGGAAATGCTAATGAGATAGCTGCTGCCACATTGGTAGCGGGATACTATACCAGTTGCCCGCGCGGGCTGAAAACTTTATAATTACGCGCTTTTAGTCCTTGCCTTATTGCCAATGTGCGGCAAGAGGCTCAATGGAAACTTGTTTCCATTTACCCATAAGGAAATTAAATGCGGCACTACGAAATAGTTTTTATCGTTCATCCTGACCAAAGCGAGCAGGTGCCCGGCATGATCGAGCGCTATCGCGGCCTGGTGTCCTCCAAGGGCGGAAAGGTACATCGTCTCGAAGACTGGGGCCGCCGGCAGCTCGCTTATCCAATTGCCAAGGTCCATAAGGCGCATTACGTACTGATGAACGTCGAATGCGATCAGGGAGCGCTGGATGAATTGGAGCACGCGTTCAAATTTAACGATGCAGTGCTGCGTCACCTAACCGTGAAGATGAGCACTTCAGTGAGCAGTCCTTCGCCAATGATGCGCGAGGAAAAAAGCCGGTCGCTCACTCAATCGGTGGACGAAGTCAAAGCGGAGCCTGTTGCCGAGGAACCGGAAGTCTAAATGTGGATTGCAACAACGTCGAACTGTGCGGCAAGATTGTCGAAATCACTCCATTGCGTTACACACCTGCAGGAATCGCCGTGCTGAATTTCCAGCTGACGCATTCTTCGTGGCAAATACAGGGAGGAAGAAAGCGCAATGTGGAATGCGAAATTCAGGTATTAGCGCTGGACGAGGTTGCAAAAACCGCGGCCAAGCTGGAAGTGGGCACACCGGTAAGGCTAAGTGGCTTCCTGGCGCTCAAAAGCAAGAACAATGTGCAACTGGTGTTGCATGTGAATAAGGTGGAAGCGGAATAGAAAGGACCGATATGCCAAGGCCAACATTTAAACGCAAGGATAAAAAAGACCGCAAGGACCGCAAAGACGCGGGCAACCGCCCTTTATTCCGGCGCAAGAAATTCTGCCGTTTCACTGCCGAAGGTATAAAGGAAGTGGACTACAAGGATGTCGAACTTTTGAAGGATTTCATCAACGACAGCGGCAAGATTATTCCCGCACGTATCACCGGCACCAAGTCGCACTACCAGAGGCAATTGAGTACAGCGGTCAAACGTGCGCGCTTCCTCGCTCTGTTGCCGTATACCGATCTTCACTGAGGAATTTAAACATGCAGGTCATTCTGCTGGAAAAACTGGCAAACCTTGGAAAGCTGGGCGACGTGGTCAAGGTGAAAGAAGGCTTTGCGCGCAATTATCTTATTCCTCAGGGCAAGGCCAAACGTGCTACACCCGCGAATATCGCTGAATTTGAACTGAGGCGGGCAGAACTTGAAAAGAGCGAGAGTGAGGTTCTCGCTGCCGCTCAGGAGCTGGGTGCAAAAATGCAGGGGCTGATGGTGCAAATCACCCAGAAAGCGGGTGTGGACGGCAAGCTTTTCGGTTCCGTGACCAACGTGGACATCGCCGAGGCCTTGCAAGCCCAGGGTTTTCCCATTCAAAAAGCTGCCATCCGCATGCCGCACGGTCCGTTGAAGCAGGTGGGCGATTACAATATTACCGTTGCTTTGCATACTGATGTGAAGGCGAGCATCACGGTGTCGGTGCTTGGAGAGAGTTGATTCCTTGCGGAAGCTTTTTTAGCGGAGGGCTGGCGACAGCCCTTTTTTATTGCTGGCGATTGGGCCTGCGAATGGTAAAATATCTTCCAGTCGCACGGGGTTTTTGCCCAGGCTAGAGGAGCAAAACAGCACCTTAATAAATTCCAGTGCAATAACATGTAGCATTAATCCAATAATAGACATTAAGTTATGATTCAGGCGGTTTCCGAAGTTGTACATGATGAGCGGGTCGATGTCATTAAACTGCCCCCTCATTCAATCGAGGCGGAACAATCGGTGCTGGGCGGGTTGCTCCTGGACAATGCGGCATGGGACAAGGTGGGCGACCTGATTGTCGAGGCAGATTTTTACCGGCATGACCACCGCCTGATTTACCGGCATATCTCCAGGCTGGTGGAGCGTAACCAGCCGGCCGACGTTATTACGGTCGCGGAATCGCTGGAAAACAGCGCGGAATTGCAAAGTGCCGGGGGCTTAGCTTACCTCGGTGCGCTGGTCCAGAACACGCCCACTGCAGCCAACATCCGCCGTTACGCTGAGATCGTGCGCGACCGCTCGGTATTGCGCAAACTTGCCGCAGTGGCTACAGAGATCGCGGACAGCGCCTACAATCCACTGGGGCGCGAGGCTGTGGACCTATTAAACGAGGCGGAAGCCAAGGTATTTCACATCGCTGAAGCGGGAGCGCGCGGGCAGATCGGATTTACTGAAATTCAGCCCCTGCTCACGCAGGTGGTGGAACGCATCGACATGCTGTACCACCGGGACAACCCGAGCGAGATTACCGGTGTTCCGACGGGGTTTACTGATCTTGATCAGAAAACTTCCGGTCTGCAGCCTGGAGACCTAGTTATCATCGCCGGACGGCCGAGCATGGGCAAAACAGCGCTTGCGCTCAATATCGCCGAACATGTCGGGATTGAATTACGACTTCCGGTTGCGGTTTTCAGCATGGAAATGTCAGGCGCGCAGCTGGTAATGCGCATGATGGGCTCTGTCGGGCGCTTGGATCAGCACAAGGTTCGCACCGGCAAGTTGCAAGACGACGATTGGCAGAAGCTCACGCATGCGGTGGGTAAGCTAAACGATGCGGCGATTTATATAGACGAGAGCGGGGCCCTCACCGCGCCCCAACTGCAAGCGCGAGCGCGCCGTCTGCACCGCCAGTGCGGCGGCTTGGGACTGCTGGTAATTGACTACCTGCAGCTGATGTCGGCGGCGAGCGAAGGGGAGAACCGCGCTACTGAAATCTCACAGATATCACGCTCGCTGAAAGCGCTGGCGAAAGAACTGAATGTACCCGTAGTTGCGCTTTCCCAACTTAATCGCAGTCTCGAGCAGCGCACCAATCGCCGTCCTATCATGTCTGATTTGCGCGAATCGGGCGCCATTGAGCAGGACGCTGATTTAATTTTGTTTATATACCGCGACGAAATTTACAACCCCGAAACCAAGGATAAAGGGATGGCGGAAATCATCATCGGAAAACAACGTCATGGCCCCATAGGTACGGTGCCGCTCACCTTCCTTCCAGAATTTACTCGCTTCGAGAATTACAGCCCCGGTTATTAACGAACCCCGGTTTAGCCCGGCGTTCGTCAGTTTCAACAATAAACTCGAAGCCACCAGGAAGCGCAGGGGACCCTTGAGCGTTACTTAGTTTGTTCCTGCGGTGAAGCCGCCTCCTCAGCGGACGCGTTTTTGGCCTCGGATGATTTGGCTTTGCCAGACGATTTCCGCGCCTTCTTCACACCGGCTTCACCCGGTATTTTTACTGCGGGCACGTCGCGCAAATCCGGAATGATGATGACGGTTCCGGTAGGCGGCTCATCGGGCTTGCCAGAGGGGAATACCTGCGGATTGTACTGCACGATCGCCCACACCATTTTTTTCTGGTAGAACGGTTCCTTGGGGTAGATCTTCTGCGCGAGACCGGGCAGTGTGTCGCCGGGGCGCATGCTCCAGTAAACACCGCCTCCTTTGGGTTGGCTACCCGTCAGAGGGGTTGCTTCAGGCGGTGCAGACTCAGGTTGCACGGGGACCGTCAGCACATTGCCAGTGCGTGTTCCAAGCTGCACGGTGAAGTCGCGCGCAATCTGTTGTTGACCCGCGCACTCGATTTTCAGAAGCAGGTTAAAGCTGTTGTCGCTGATGGGCTGCGACGTCGTGATGCTGATCACTCGCCGGCCTTCGCGCGTCTCCAGCGAAACGCTGGCATCGGTCAAATACGGCAATTTGTTCTCTGCTTCGGCATCAGGCCTACCGAGCGACAGGCATTGCGAGGTGACGGTCTCGCCGGCGTCGGCCCGAAATTCGATTTTAGCTTTAAGGGCTTCGTCGCGGAACGACTCCACTGTCAAGTTGCCTATACTGATAACTGCGTACGCGTTGATTGCCGCAAGCGACAAGAGCGTAGCGCATAGTGCATTTTTCAAAATTACAGAAGAATTTCTCATCATAATATCCCCGCTGCGTAATCGGCCAATCGCGATCGCTCGCCGCGCTGTAACGTGACATGCCCGCTGTGCGACCAGCCTTTAAATCGGTCCACGACATACGTCAAGCCGGAGCTGCCCTCGGTGAGATACGGCGTATCGATTTGCGAGATATTGCCGATGCACACCACCTTGGTACCGGGCCCGGCGCGCGTGATCAATGTCTTCATCTGTTTCGGCGTCAAGTTCTGCGCTTCGTCAATGATTAAAAATTTGTTGATAAAAGTGCGGCCGCGCATAAAGTTGAGTGATTTTACCTTGATGCGCGATCGAATCAAGTCGCGCGTGGCGGCACGTCCCCATTCCCCGGCTTCGTCATCGGTATTGTTAAGCACGTCCAGGTTATCTTCCAAAGCTCCCATCCAGGGCGTCATTTTCTCTTCCTCGGTCCCCGGGAGAAAACCTATATCTTCACCCACCGGCACAGTCACCCGGGTCATGATGATCTCAGTATAGACCTTATTTTCCAGGGTTTGCATTAACCCGGAAGCCAGGGTCAGCAGCGTTTTTCCCGTGCCGGCTTGTCCTAGTAAGGTGATGAAATCGATTTCTGGGTTCATCAGCAGGTTCAAAGCGAAATTCTGCTCGCGGTTACGCGCAGTGATTCCCCACACGTTGTTTTTCTGGTGCATGTAATCGCTGAGCGTCTCTAGCACCGCGGTCTTTCCACTCTGTTCCTTGACGCGCGCATAAAACGGCTTGCCGACATCCTGATATACAAATTCGTTAACCAGCAGACTGGCGCAAAGCGGCCCGCTTATTCGGTAGTAATTATGGCTCGAGCGCTGCCAGGATTCCAGTTCTTTGCCGTGCTTGTCCCAGAAATCCTCAGGCAACTGCTGGAATCCGGTGTATAGCAAATCAGTGTCTTCAAGGACCTTGTCGTTGTAATAATCTTCGGCGGCAAAGCCAAGCGCGCGTGCTTTAATGCGCATATTGATGTCTTTGCTCACCAGAATGACGTCCCGTCCAGGAAACGTTTCCTGCAAATGCTTCACTACTCCGATCACCTGGTTGTTGCCATTTCCTCCCGGAAAATGCGCAGGAAGATCTTTATTGATCGCCTTGGTCTGCAAGAACAAATGGCCAGTGGCATCTTTTCCACCATGCAATTCCAGCGAAATGCCTTGTTCCACATTGGTAAAGGCATCGCTGACGATTTCGTCGAGGTAGCGGCTGGCCTGGCGCGCATTGCGCGCGACTTCCGACATGCCTTTTTTATTGTGGTCGAGTTCTTCAAGCGTGGACATGGGCAGGTAAATATCGTGCTCCTGGAAACGGAACAAGCTCGTCGGGTCGTGCATTAGCACCGTTGTGTCGAGTACGAATAACTTGGTTTTGGCGTGCAGGCTGGTAACTACGGAAGCGGATTTTCTCTGGGTCATTCAGGTCATCCCATTAGACGATTATTTTGAAGCTCGTAGGTAATCCAAAAGATCCCGCGCGGCCTGCGCTTGCACCCTGCGCCGTTCGCATTGCAGTAGCTGTTTTGTTGAGAATAAATGATGAATATTGTGCCAGCAGAACAGGAGAGGTGAATCGCCCTGCATCCGGCTGAGGCGAATTCAAAATCGGCGATGACGACGTCGCTCATTATCCTTTGGCGCAGTGTATAACACCTGTTTGTACTTGACAATCATGGTACAACTGGCGTCATGCCGCGAGAAATTCCCTTGCTTGTAGCATAATTACGCTGTTGGTGCCGGGCCATTTTCCGAGCTCCACTTCATGCCGCGGAAGCCTCCCGGTTTCCAGCGAAGCATAAAGGTCGCGTAGTGCAACCAATTCAAATCCCCGATCGCGCCAGCCCTGCATCAGCCGTTCGAAAATCGGCGCGAGTTTCATGCCTTCGAGTTCAGCGCGCAGAGTGTACAGATGACCGGTCGCGGGAGCATCGCTGCTGCTATTCAATATATGTTCGGCACACCCTTCCAACCTGGCGGTGGTGATCGCTTCGTCGAGCGTAGGAAGAGTGGTGGGAAGTTGGGGGCAGGCGATTATTTCGCCATGGTAAATGGGAATAAAAGGGCAGCGGCCACGTGTATCGCTGCAATATTGAAAACCCATGCGCTGGCTCATACGATAAGCATGCAGGCTCATTTGCCAGCCTGCGGCAGCGCGGGCCACGGGGGGTTCCCCGAATATTTCTGCAAAGCGCTCACACCCAAGCCGCATTTGTTTTTCGCTCCACACGGCATCACCTTGCGCTGCATGATTCAGCCATGCCGCAGCGTCGTACGCTTGCAAGCCGACTTCATTTCCCGCGTCTCGCGTTTTGCGCATGATATCGCCGCATTTTTTCCCGATGTCGGGCCCCGGAAGTGCGACGCCATACAACAGCGACGGTATTCCATAATACTTGAGAATTTTGGTGCGCAACAGCTGCTTAACAAATCGCGCGCTGTGATCAGGTCCGACGCAAAAGAAAAAAGTGGCCCTAGCGTTATGCTTTTGCAAAAGCTCAATGAGACGCGGCACGCCTTGGCGGGTACCGCGAAGAGTCTGGACGTCTATTTTGAGTGCGAGCTTCATTTTAGCCTTATTTGTTTGTTGCAATGATACTCTGCGCTAGGCGCCTCATTTCGGCATCCTCGGATGCTTTGACATATAAGATCGGCGCGTCTCGAAAGTTTGGATAGTGTTTAATTATGGATCTGTTGTAAGCTGGATCGTAATGGCGCTTTAATAATTCCATTACCAGCGCGTCCCATTGCCCGTTTGTTACATAACGCTTCCAGCTGCTGATCAGATCATGCCCATAATGTGAGGACAATAACTCAATTCTTTGTAACAACGTTTCAGGATCGAGAAGTAGATGCTGGTATTCTTCCTTAAGCAATGCTCCGCGCAAACTCAGATCAGCTTCGATGCGGATGCAGCGCCCGCACCACATGGCTTCAAGCAAAGTGTCCGGCACATGCAAATTGCCTATTTTCTTGCTTTCGGATTCAACGTACACCGGCTGTTTTGGATTAAATCCGTGGAACTCGGTCCAGATCAGGCTTTCGAACATTTTTTGCGAGGGCTGCGGTGTGTCAGGCAGGCTACCCAATACCGAGCCGCGATGCGCGGCAAGCTGCTCCAAGTCCAGGACTTGCGCCCCCAGCGAATCAAGGATCTTTAACAGACGACTCTTGCCCGAGCCAGTCGGACCGCAGATGACGCGAAACTGAAACCGCATGGGCAGCTTGATCAAATCTTCGACAACTGCGATGCGATACGATTTATAGCCTCCTCGCAGCCTTACCGGATGCCAGCCAACCTGTTCGAGAACGTGCACCATGGCAGCACTGCGGTTGCCGCCACGCCAGCAATAGATTAGAGGCCGCCAGTCTTTTTTTCGTGTGATAAAAATCTGTTCAATGTGACGCGCAATATTGCGGGCCACCAATGCGGCGCCGATTTTTTTTGCTTCGAAGTTGGATACTTGTTTATAGATAGTACCGATCCGTTTCCTTTCCGTGTCATCGAGGACCGGGCAATTGATCGCACCTGGTATGTGATCTTCGGCAAACTCCGTTGGCGAACGCACGTCGATCAACTCGTCAAATTCACGCAACTGTGTTACGTTAACCAATTCTTCCGATAGCAATGGATGCATGTAAAGTGAACGAATTGGCTGAGATTGGCGAAATCAAGTTGACGGCATTTTCTCATGGCGGCGGCTGCGGATGCAAAATCGCGCCGGCGGTGTTACGCGAAATCTTGTCAAAATCTGCAATGGGAAAATCGTGGCCCGATCTGCTGGTCGGCAACGAATCGAGCGATGATGCCGCGGTTTACCGACTGAATGAAGCGCAGGCGCTGATCGCAACCACAGATTTTTTCACACCGATCGTGGACGACCCCTATGATTTCGGCCGCATCGCCGCGACCAATGCGCTCTCCGACATTTACGCGATGGGGGGACGTCCGATACTGGCTCTTGCTATAGTTGGTATGCCGATCGGCAAGCTTCCCGTGGCGGCGATCCAGCGCATTCTGGCCGGTGGCGAGGCAATTTGCTCGCAAGCGGGAATTCCTATAGCGGGCGGCCACTCAATCGACTCTCCCGAACCCATTTACGGTCTCGTGGGCCTGGGGCTGGCCCATCCCGACAAAATAAAACGCAATGACACTGCTGGTGCGGGTGATGCTTTAGTACTTGGCAAAGCGCTGGGGATCGGCATCATGAGTGCGGCGCTGAAAAAAGGCAAATTGTCGGAAGACGGCTACCGCCAGATGCTGGACAGCACGACGCAGCTTAATCTCGCCGGCGTGGACCTCGCCAGCGTCGTCGGTGTAAATGCAATCACCGACATTACCGGCTACGGTTTACTGGGACATTTGCTGGAAATTTGCAGTGGATCCGGGCTTGGCGCGGAGATCAGCTTTTCTGCGCTGCCCATTCTTCCCGAGGCGTTGGAGTTGGCAAAGCAGGGATTTGGTCCTGGCGCGATTGAGCGTAATTGGGCAAGTTATGGCGAGCAAGTGGTGTTGCCCGCAGCTTTTCCGGAGTGGCGGAAAAAGCTGTTGTGCGACCCGCAAACCAGCGGTGGGCTGCTAGTGGCCTGCAGTGACCGTGCGGTGCCGACAGTATTAGAGGTTTTTGCGCGGCAGGGATTAAGTTACGCAGCCAGGATTGGCAAAATGGTAGCGGGGAATGCGCAGGTCAAACTGGTTGAGTGATTCGCGTTATTTGGCGGACTTAAGTTCGGATTCGGAGACCCTGCGGCCGGGTCTGCGTCTTTTCTCGATTCCAATGTGCTGCCGCCGCTTTTTTGAGGATGTGCGTCTTTCATCGAGCCTCCTCTCAACGGGGATAAACTCCACGTCATAGGTGGGCAGTTTCGATTTTTCGCTTCCCATGGTCTCCCAATCGTTAATGGATGCTGGTTGCGGACAAATATAGCATGTTTTGAGAGGTGATTTCAGCCCAGCAGAGGTTTGAGGGTCTTCCATATATTATCGAGAATAATGGGTTGTGCCGCGGCAGTCGGGTGTATCCCGTCAGCCTGAAACATCGAGGTGTCAAAGCCAAAACCCTCTAGCATGAAAGGTGTCAAAGGAACACGGTAACGCTTTGCCAGTTCCGGATAAATGTTCTGAAACTTTTGAGTGTAGCCCATGCCGTAATTTGGAGGCAGGCGCATGCCTATAAGCAGCACTTTGGCGCCGTGCTGCTGGCACGCCTTGATGATGCCTTCCAGGTTGTCGCGCGTAGCTTCAACGGGTTGCCCCCGCAAGCCGTCGTTGCCGCCTAATTCAAGTATGACGATGGATGGATGATGCGCCGTAAGGCTCTGCGTTATTCGGCTCAGGCCGCCGCGTGTTGTCTCCCCGCTAATGCTGGTATTGACAACTTCATAATCCAGCCGCTCCTGCTGCAAGCGGTCCCTAAGGAGGCTGACCCAGCCCGTATCCCGTGGCAAGCCGTACCCGGAGGACAAACTATCGCCAAACACCATGATGAGTGGCGTGGCCCAAGCGGGAAGTGGCAGAAATAGACACAGAACAACGAGGACGCGTTTGAGCATGAACGAAAATCGCATACAACCCATTTTGCAGGCAGTGCGGCTTGGCAAGCAAGTGCGAAACGGCGCGACCAATTTGACCATCCTTAGGGATGTGAGTTTCACGATTCTGCCTCGCGAGGCAGTGGCGATTCTAGGCGCTTCAGGCTCAGGCAAGTCCACCTTGCTAGGGTTGCTTGCAGGGCTCGATACACCGAGTTCGGGCACGGTCAAGATGAGCGGCGTGGATGTGTTTGCACTTGACGAAGATGGGCGCGCCGCGTTGCGCGCTGGGACGGTGGGCTTTGTGTTTCAGTCATTTCAGCTTTTGCCCGCGCTCACCGCGCTGGAAAACACCATGCTGCCGCTGGAGCTGGCCGGCAACGCGGGTGCACGCAGCCAAGCGGAGCAGATTCTTCGGCGCGTTGGCCTCGGAGAAAGACTGCATCATTACCCCAAACAACTTTCAGGCGGGGAGCAGCAGCGCGTAGCAATTGCCCGAGCCTTTGCCGGCAAACCGGCGCTGCTATTGGCGGACGAACCGACGGGAAACCTCGACAGCGCGACCGGCGCCCAAATCATAGAGCTGATATTTGAACTGAACCAAGAGCGAGGCACGACATTGTTGATGGTGACTCATGATGAAGAGTTATCCAAGCGCTGCGGCCGGCTGCTTCATCTTACCGCCGGGGTACTCACAGAATGAAAATACTTACACTTTCGCTGCGCATGCTGAACCGGGATTGGCGGTCTGGTGAATTACGCGTCCTCGTGGTGGCGTTGCTGGTTGCAGTGGCAAGCGTGACCACGGTTAGTTTTTTTGCCGATCGGGTGCAACGTTCGTTAAGTGATGAAGCCACCCAGCTGCTCGGAGCGGATCTAGTTCTTACTTGGGACCGTCCGATACAGAAAAATTTTGAAGAGCAAGCAAAGCGACTTGGCTTGCGCGTCACCCGCACGCTCAAATTTCCAAGCATGGTGCTTCATGCTGAGTTAGGGCAGCTTACCGAAATCAAGGCTGTCGCAGAAGGTTATCCTTTGCGCGGTGATTTGCGGGCAACTACGCCAAGCGGTGTGTCTGTAACTGCCGCTCTCCCCGAACCCGGATCAGTGTGGGTGGAGCCGCGGCTCGCGAGCAGGCTTGGCTTTAAAGTGGGTGACCCAATTGAGCTCGGCAATGCGCATTTTCGGATATCTGCGGTAATCGCCGAGGAACCGGATTTTCCTATTGGCTTCTTCAACATTGCCCCGCGCCTCCTAATGAATCTCAGTGATGTCGACGCTACCGGATTGATTCAGACCGGCAGCCGCATCACATACCAGTTACTGTTTGCGGGCAAGCCTGAAACGATCGCGGAATTCCGTGCCTGGGCTCAAACCCGCCTCGCATCGGGAGCGCGCCTCGAGGGTGTTCAGGATGCACGTCCTGAAATTAAAGGGCTGCTGGACCGCTCGCAGAAATATCTGGGACTTGCGGCACTAATGAGCGTTGTGCTAGCGGCGGCGGCAGTGGCGCTTGCGGCACGGCGTTTCGTGGAGCGACATTTGGACGGCTGTGCACTGATGCGCTGCATGGGAGCTAGCCAAAATGAAATGTTGCGGCTTTATTTTTATCATTTCCTGCTGCTAGGTTTGCTGGCAAGCCTGTTTGGCTGCGTATTCGGTTTGTTGGCCCAGGAATTTCTGGCGCAATTATTGAGTACCTTATCTGTACGGCGACTGCCCTTTCCTAACTTGTGGCTAGCAACTTACGGCTTTGCCTGCGGGCTGTTGTTGCTTCTCGGATTTGCTGTTCCCCCGCTCACGCGCTTGAGCCAGGTGCCGACTTTGCGTGTATTAAGGCGCGAATTGGGACTCCCCAGTGGCAAGGCTGGCGCAGGCTATGCTTTGGGTTTTTCGTTAATCGCAGTGATGCTGCTGTGGCAAGCCAATGATTTGAAGCTCGGCATATATGTGTTAGGCGGGCTGATCGGCGGCTTAGTGGCGTTTGCGTGCATTACCCTTGTACTCCTAAAACTGCTGGGGCGATTGCGCAGAGAAGTAGGGGTAACTTGGCGGTTCGGGCTGGTGGGCTTGAATCGACGCTCGGCAAGCAGCGTGGTGCAAGTGGTTAGCTTGAGTGCGGGAATAATGGCGCTGCTATTACTCACATTGGTACGCGGCGATTTACTGCAGAGCTGGAGAAGCAGCTTGCCGCCCGCTGCGCCTAACCGCTTCCTGGTCAATATCCAACAAGACCAGCTGGAGGCGCTGCACGGATTTTTCGCTGCGCAGGGTTTGCAGCAGCCGCAAATTTTTCCAATGGTGCGCGGACGGCTTATAGCGATCAATGGAAAGGCCGTATTATCCGCGAACTATTCGGAGCAACGGGCAAAACGCTTGATCGAGCGCGAGTTCAATCTTTCTTGGGCGCGCGAGATGCAAGAAGACAATCAGATTGTTGCTGGACGCTGGTGGAGCGGACAGGATTTAGGCAAAACAACATTTTCGGTGGAGAAAGGTCTGGCGGAGACACTGGGCATCAAGCTAGGCGACGAGCTTACCTATGATGTAGGAGGCGAGTTCCTGACAGGGCATGTCACGAGCTTACGCAAGGTGGACTGGGACAGTTTCAGGGTAAACTTTTTTGTCATCGCCCCGCCCGGCGTGCTAGAAAGTTACCCAGTGAGCTATATTACGAGCTTTTACCTGCCGGCTGACCGCCTGGCGGTGATCAATGATCTGGTCAAGGAGTTTCCGAATTTCCTGGTGATAGACGTGGTGGCAATTCTGTCGCAGGTGCAAAAAATCATTGACCAAGTGGTGCTCGCAGTCGAATTCGTTTTTATATTCACACTGGTTGCCGGGTTGATCGTGCTTTACGCGGCCATCGTGGCGGTTCAGGATGAGCGCATGCTGGAAGCGGCAATGTTGCGTACGCTCGGTGCAAGCCGGGGACAAGTCATGCGCGCCGAGCTTTCCGAGTTTGTCGCGATCGGGGCTTTGGCAGGTCTGCTTGCCGCGACTGGCGCAAGCGCCCTGGGTTATGTTCTGGCGTCCAAAATACTGAATGTTGCATATGTCTTCAATCCCTGGCTGTGGGTAGTGGGTTTAATCGGTGGCGCGATAGGCGTAACGCTTGCATGCTTGCCGCAGTTGCGCGCCGCGCTTAACCGTCCGCCGTTGCAAAGCCTTTACAGTTTCGGTTAAACGCAGTATGGATGCGCTATACTCCTTCAAGCTACCGGAGAATTTATGAACGAAATCCTGCTAGGCATTGTCGCGACGCTCGTTGTGGCTGCTTTTTGCTGGATAGGTATCGTAGTGCTGAGGCGGCAAAATCTTTCCAGCGAGCTGCAGCGGCTGATGGAAGACAAGCACCGCACTATGCTCAAGGATTTGCACGAAGGGCTGACCCGCCAGGGCGACCGCCTGGATGAAAAGCTCACGCAAACCTCCGAACGGCTGCGCGCCACAATGGATGAACGTTTGCAGCAGATTAGCGGAAAAGTGAGCGAGCGCCTGGACGAGGGTTTCAAGAAAACCAATGAAACCTTTACCAGCGTGATGACGCGGCTTGCCACCATAGACGAGGCGCAAAAGAAAATAGATGGACTCACCAGCAACGTAGTGAGCCTGCAGGAACTGCTGGGCGACAAGCGCTCGCGCGGCGCCTTTGGCGAAGTGCAGCTGGAAGCGCTGGTGAGAAATATCCTCCCGCCCTCTGCTTACGCGATGCAATACACATTAAGCAACGGCAGCCGCGCGGATTGCGTGCTGCGGCTTCCCGAGCCCAGCGGTATGATCGCAGTGGATTCCAAATTTCCGCTCGAAAACTATCATCGCATGTTCGCAACAGACGTCAGTGAAATTGAACGCGCCCAGGCAGAGCGCCAGTTCAAGGCGGATGTAAAGAAACATGTGGACGATATCAGTCAGAAATATATTGTTGCTGGTGAAACTTCGGATGGCGCGGTGATGTTTGTGCCCGCGGAAGCCGTGTTCGCCGAAATCCATGCTTATCATTCCGATATCGTGGATTACGCGATGCAAAAACGTGTGTGGATTGTTTCTCCGACCACATTGATGGCGGTGCTGAATACTACCAGGGCGGTTTTAAAAGACGTGGAAATGCGCAAGCATATGAATGTTATTAAAGAAGCGCTAGCGAAATTGAGCGTGGATTTTGAGCGTTTTGACGTGCGCATGAAAAATCTCGCCACCCATATTCGCCAGGCTCATGAAGATGCCCAGGAGGTGCACACCACCAGCCGAAAAATCAGTGATAAGTTCAAACGCATCGAAGGCGCGGAATTGGAGCAGACCGAACCTGCCGCTTTGCGTGATGTGAAACAGGGGCGCGAAGAATCGGGCTAAACGGTTTGGGCGATGTGGCGAGTCAAAGCCTTGCGTAGGCAGCGCGCACCCGGCCGTGGCGGAATAAATGAAGCGTTATGGCGGCGAGTAATATCGCGTTTCGATTTTTTGCGAGCGCTCCGGCCAGCTGAGCAGGTACGTCTGCGCCAACTGACGCAGAGTTTTCTTGGCGATAAACAAATATCCGGGACGGCCGGGCTGCAGTTGACGGATGAAATGCGCACGGCAATTGCTGCCCAGGCCTGCTTGCTGATCCTTAACCTGGATCTAGACTACTTTCGGGGCTGGGTTGAGGTCATCATTTACCCCGGCGACTTTAGACCGCGGCGTGAATACACCGATGAAGATGGGGTGGTACATGTCGAACGCGAGATGATGCAAGGGGAAGCTTGGTTGCAAGGCCCGGTGATTTTGTCCTTGGAGGCCGCAGATTCGCAAAATAACCAGGGCGTCAATGTCGTGATTCATGAATTTGCGCACAAGCTCGACATGTTGAACGGCGAACCCAATGGTTTCCCGCCATTGCATGGTGATATGAACCGCGCAGCCTGGGCACGGGATTTCTCGGAAGCCTACAAGGATTTCTGCGACCGGGTTGACCGGGAAGAGGACACAAAAATTGATCCTTATGCAGCGGAGAGCCCGGCGGAGTTTTTTGCGGTATTAAGTGAGGTTTTCTTTGAATCCCCGCAAATGCTTAAGCGTACTTACAGCGAAGTTTACCGGCAGCTCAGCTTGTTTTACCGCCAGGACCCTGCGAAGCGGATGATACGTTGATCGACCGGGCACTGCCTCAAGTGGAGGCGCAAATTTCGCGGGGTTTTTAGGCGGAATAATTAATCCGCAAATTCAAGTCGTCTTCTTGGCCGCCCGGGCATGAGAAATATTCGTTTCGAACCCGGTCAGCTCTTCTGGCGTGTTGATATTGCTGAATGCTCGCTCTTGGTCGTCAAAAACTACGTCCGCGACCTTAAGCGTGGCATACCATGCGTCAATCTTGCGTCCGCCGGACGCGAGGAAATCACCCAGATGCGCAAGCAAATCGCGCCGGCAAAGGCAGAATACAGGATGCGGTTGAGCAAAGGTCTTGACGACCGCTAGCTGTGCGTTGGCCGCAGCAAGACCCGCATATAGGCGCTTTACTAGGTCATATGGCAAAAACGGCGAGTCGCAGGGCACAGTGGCAACAAGAGGATAACGTGCCTCCGTAAGTCCACGGTGCAGTCCGGCGAGCGGGCCGGCAAAGCCGGGGATTTCGTCGGGTATGATGCGGTAGCCAAAGCGCGCGTACTGTTGGAGATTCTGGTTGGCGTTTATCAGAACTTCATTTACTTGCGGCGTGAATCGGTCTAACACCCATTCGATAAAAGGTCTGCCTTGCAGCAAAGTCAATCCCTTGTCTACGCCACCCATGCGTCGGCCGCGGCCGCCCGCCAAGACCACGCCGGTGATTTTTTCCATCATCTAGACTCAGCTGACCGAAACTTGCTTGGATTTGACGAAACGCGATTCACCGGTGAACAGGAGATAATGCTTGCCGGTAGCCCGACCGATCATAGTGAGGCCAATCTTTTTCGCTATCTCATAGCCCATCAGGGTAAGCCCGGAGCGGGACACTAGAAAAGGAATCTCCATTTGCGCGCATTTGATCACCATCTCCGAAGTCAGTCGCCCGGTGGTGTAGAAGATCTTGTCCCGACCTTCGATGCGATCCAGCCACATCTGACCCGCGATGGCATCAACCGCGTTGTGCCGCCCTACGTCTTCCACAAACATCAGTATTTCACTACCCTTGCACAGTGCGCAGCCGTGAACTGCGCCTGCCGCTTTGTAAACAGTGTCATGGATGCGCACGTTATCCATCAGCGCATAATACGTTTCTTCGTAGAGATGGACATTGCTGGGTAGTTTGAGTTTGTCGATTACTTCCATCAATTCGCCAAATACAGTGCCTTGGCCGCAGCCGGTGGTGACGGTGCGTTTTTTCAATCGCCCGTCGATGTCCTGAATGCCACGCCGCGTAGTTACCGCGACCGCCTTAGTCTCCCAGTCCACCTGCACCGCTTTTATCTCCTCAATGTTCTTTACCAGCCGTTGATTGCGCAGGTAGCCGATAGCCAGGGCTTCAGGCGCTGCACCAAGCGTCATCAAGGTGACGATTTCGCGCTTGTCCACGTACAAAGTAAGCGGATGTTCGCCGGCTATTTGTGTATCAGACCATTCTCCGTGTTCATTCAGCGAGCGCACGGCGAAGGTAAGCGGCCGACTCGCTTGGGTAATTTTCGGGCGATAGGGAGTGGCCACGCGTTAACCCACGTCAGTGCTGTCCCTAGTCGTTCTCGAGGCCATAAATCCGCAGGCAGTGCGAGGGTAATCTGGCAAAAATGCAGATTGGGACGAAGGTGGTAAATTCAGCTCATCCATCATGTGGAACATAAAGTGCAACCTGCAGCGATTGGCTGCTGAGGCATAAGAAATTATTGCAAAATGTGTCCATAAGTAGCAAGCACAGAGAATACACCGAATGCCCCTGTTTCGGCAGTGGCTTTTGGTTGAATCTTTTGTTACCCAAGCGCAGAATCATCGATCAAATGGTAGAACACACGATGAAGCATCCCAGCATATCCTTAGCCGTAATCATGGAACGCCTGGCGCTGGACAACAAATGGTGTTCGGAAAAATGGGAGGCAAAGGGAGTTATTCCGGACACCAGCGGCGGGAATAAGGAGTGGCGTGTCATATTCAAAGATGCTCGGCAAAAACAAATATTATTCCCCGGGTTCGATGTGACGCTCTATAAAGATGAGGCAGAAGGTTATTACTTGAATTTGAGTTCCCCGCTGCCTAAAGTTTTTATTGCCTGGCGCCTCAAAGAAAATCTGGCTGTACCCTACATCGTCACGGTAAGCTATAACGAAGCCGCACGCTGGATGGATTCCAATGAGCATGTTGATGGAGTGCCGATGCCGCCTGATATCGCCGATTGGCTGGGCGATTACCTAAACCGAAACTACAAGCCGGAACGCAAAAAACGGCAGTACCCGCAATCTTTTATCCCGCCTGAGCGTAGGGCCCGCAAAGGCACCGGTTGAGCCATGCGACGCAAAGAGCCCTTTTTAAGCAGGTGGTCCCGTCTCAAAAAACAGGCGGAAAATCTGATCAAGACCGAGCCCAGGAAGCCTTTGGCCGGCGAACCTGAACTTCCGCCTATCGAGAAACTCGATATGGATTCGGATTACTCCGCTTTCTTCCATCCGAAAGTGGATGAGAAGTTGCGCCGCGCAGCGGTTCGCAAATTGTTCAGCGACCCGCATTTCAACGTCATGGATGGTCTTGACGTGTACATAGACGATTACGGCAAGCCCGACCCGATCCCTCCCGAGATGCTGGCACGACTGCTGGAATCAAATCCATTGCTGTTTCCTGCGACTGAGAAGCAGGGTGCCGCTGAATTACCAGGGCAAAAGGGTACGGACGCTCTGCCGAGCGAACAGCCTCAAACCGCAGCGCAAACCAAACCGGAAAACGCTGAACTCAGCCCTCAGTCTGACACCAAGCCAAAAATATGATTAATTTCGTGAAGGAGCAATCAGGCTGATGGGTGTAGATAACAAAAATATAATGTTGTGCAACTGCAACAAGACCATGCCGCTGGACGCCAAGGAGCTAACTCGCGCGTTGCAACTTAAAACGCCTGTAGTGATCCACCATGAGTTGTGTCGTCACCAGGCATCGGCGTTTGAATCGGGCGTCAAGCAAGGCAGGGAAGTAATGGTCGCCTGTACGCAGGAAGCGCAGCTCTTCGGCGAGCTTGCTAGGCAAATCGACCCCAATGTCGAGGTTTCTTTCGTCAACATCCGCGAACAGGCAGGCTGGTCGATTGAGGCCGATCAAGCAACGCCGAAAATCGCCGCCCTTTTGGCGGCTGCAGCGCTGCCTGAACCCGAACCGGTGCCCAGTGTTAGCTACAAATCCGCCGGGCAACTGTTAATTGTCGGTCCGGCGTCAGTTGCTTTGGGCTGGGCAGAACAGCTTGCCGAGCAGGCGGATGTAAGCGTGCTCCTGACCGAGGTCAAAGGCGCAAATGAATTGCCGGTGCAGCGCCGCTATCCGGTATTTTCTGGAAAAGTGAATTCGGTGAAAGGCTATCTTGGCGCCTTTGAAGTCTCATGGAGCCAAATCAACCCAATTGATCTGGAAATCTGCACACGCTGCAACGCTTGTATTGAGGTTTGCCCCGAGCAGGCGATCGATTATAGTTACCAGATTGATCTCGACAAATGCAAAGCGCACCGCAAATGCGTTTCTGCCTGTGGTGATATCAAAGCTGTTGATTTCGAGCGACACGATACCGCGCGTTCAGAAAATTACGATCTGATTCTCGATTTATCGGATAAACCGCTTCTGGATATGCATCAGCCACCGCAGGGGTATTTCGCTCCGGGCAGGGATCCGCTTTCGCTGGCGCGTGCGTTCAATCAGCTGGCGCAAATGACCGGGGAATTCGAAAAACCAAAATTTTTCACTTACAAGGAATCAATTTGTGCTCACAGTCGCTCGGAAATTATCGGATGTACGAAGTGCATTGATATCTGTTCGACTCGCGCTATTTTCCCTGATGGCGATCACGTAAAAGTGGAGCCGCACCTGTGCATGGGCTGTGGCGCCTGTGCCAGCGTATGTCCATCCGGGGCGATGAGCTATTCCTATCCGCGAGTGGCCGACCTCGGCGCTCGCGTAAAAACCATGCTGCGGACCTACTTAGATGCCGGTGGCAAGGATGCGTGTCTGCTCCTTCATAACACCAGCGATGGACGCGAGCTGGTCGCCAAGCTTGGTCGCCGTGGCAAAGGCTTGCCGGCTAAGGTCATACCACTCGAAACGTTCCACATTGCCTCGCTTGGCATGGATGTGATGCTGGGTGCGGTGGCGCTTGGTGCATCAAACCTTATAGTGCTCGCAACCGGAAGTGAAGCTCCTGACTACATAGTTTCGTTACGCGCCCAAATGAGGTTTGCAGAAGAAATCCTGCAAGGTCTCGGTCATAACGGCGGGCATTTCCAGCTTATTCAGGCGCGGGATGTAGCGGGGCTCGAAAAGGCAGTGTGGGAAATTCAGCCCGCCCGGTCAGTCAAACCCGGAAGTTTCAACCTGTCCAATGAAAAACGCACCACGCTCGATTTTGTTTTTGGCCATTTGGTAAAAAATGCCCCTGTTGTAATAGAGGATATCCCGCTTTCCGAAGGCGCGCCTTACGGCAGAATCGACGTTAATATAGAGACTTGTACTTTGTGCATGGCTTGTGTCGGGGCATGTCCGGAAAACGCCCTGTTGGACTCTAAGGAATTGCCCCAACTCAAGTTTATCGAGCGCAACTGTGTGCAGTGCGGTCTGTGCGAGAAAACTTGCCCGGAACAGGCCATTCGCCTCACTCCAAGATTGCTATTGACTAGCGAAGCACGGAGTCCGAGAATACTCAACGAAGCCCAGGTTTTCGCTTGCATCCGCTGTGGAAAACCTTTTGCCACCAAGCAGATGATAGACAATATGCTGGGCAAGCTCGGCGCTCATTCAATGTTCAAGGAGGGCGCGGCACTAACCCGGCTGCAGATGTGCGCGGATTGCCGTGTTGTCGATATGTTAAATAACAATAACGAGCTTAAGATATCCGATTGGAGGAGCTGATGAGCGCAGTAATCGCGCCGGTCAGAGAGGAACACATTCCCGCAGTCCAGGAAGACTTGGCGCGCGCAGATCTGTATGCGCTGATAGCACGCCTGCTCTATTCACCCGACCGACAATTGCTGCGGGCTATCGCCGCCGCAGGTGAAATCGGTGCCGAAACCGCTGATGCGCCCTTAGCGCGAGCGTGGCGCGCGCTTGCAGCTGCCGCCGAAGCCTGTGACGCAGAAACCGTAAACGAGGAATATGAGAATGTTTTTATCGGCGTCGGACGGCCGGAAGTCATGCTGTTTGGCTCATATTACCTTGCGGGTTTCATGATGGAAAAACCACTTGCACTGCTGCGTGACGATTTGGCACAGATGGGACTTGCTCGCAGTGAATCAGTGCGGGAACCCGAAGATCACCTTGCCGCGCTATGCGACGTGATGCGCCATTTGATTTTGGCGGACGAAAATCGCGACACAGCCGGCTTGGAGCAGCAAAAACGGTTTTTCACCCGCCACATCCAAACCTGGTATCAGCCTTTCTGCGACGCCGTACTCGAGTCGAAATCGGCAAATTTTTACAAGCATGTGGCGCGCCTGATAAGAGTTTTTTTCAGAATAGAAACCGAATCTTTCGAAATGTTATAAGTTCAGACAGCAACAATATCTATTGGTAAGGAGGCACAAAATGGCAGAGACCAAGGGCAAATTGAGCAGGAGGAACTTTCTGCTTGCAGTAGGCGCAGGGGGTGCCGGCGCAGCGGCGACCATGCTCGCCAAGAGCGTGCCCCAGGCTGAAACCAAAGGCGAGTTGGGGGATGATGCCAAAGGCGCGGGTTACCACGTCTCCGAGCACATTCGCAATTACTACCGAACTACCGAAGTCTGATACAAAAGGAGCATTAACATGCTGCTTACTAGAAAATCGAGCGAGGTTCTAGGGACACCGAGCCGCCTGACCCGCAACTTATCGGGCATGATCGGGAAAACCATGGACCGACGAAGCTTCCTCAAGCGTTCCGGTCTCGCTGTCGGTGCAGGTGCATTTGCCAGCCAGTTGCCATTCAACATGATTGGCAAAGCCAATGCCGCATCCGAAGCGCAGGAGGGCGGTAATATCCAGGTAAGACGCACGGTCTGTACGCACTGCTCAGTTGGCTGCGCCGTTGACGCTGTGGTGCAAAATGGCGTTTGGATACGCCAGGAGCCGGTCTTTGATTCCCCGCTCAACCTCGGCGCGCACTGTGCCAAAGGCGCGTCAGTACGCGAACATGGCCACGGCGAGTACCGCCTGAAATACCCAATGAAATTGGAAGGCGGGAAGTGGAAGAAGACCAGCTGGGAGCAGGCGGTGAATGAAATCGGCGATAAGCTGCTTGCCATCCGCAAGGAAAGCGGTCCAGATGCCACTTACTGGATCGGTTCCTCCAAACACAACAACGAGCAAGCGTTCCTAATGCGCAAGTTTGTTTCATTCTTCGGAACCAACAACATGGATCATCAGGCCCGCATCTGCCACTCCACCACTGTGGCGGGTGTTGCCAATACCTGGGGTTACGGTGCGATGACCAATTCCTACAATGACGAGAGCAACTCCAAGTGCATTCTATTCCTCGGTAGCAACGCGTGTGAGGCGCACCCGGTTTCGATGCTGCATACCCTGCACGCCAAGGAAACCGGTGCCAAGGTTGTTGTGGTAGACCCTCGCTTTACGCGTACTGCGGCCAAGGCGGATTACTTTGTCCGCCATCGCTCTGGAAGCGATGTGGCGTTCATTTATGGAATGCTTTATCACATATTCAAAAACGGCTGGGAAGACAAACAGTACATCCACGACCGTGTATACGGCATGGAAAAGGTTCGCGAGGAAGTCGCGAAATGGACTCCTGACAAGGTCCAGGATGTTACTGGTGTTACTGAAGAACAGGTCTACAGGGTTGCGGAATTGATGGCTAAAAACAAGCCAAGCACCATTGTCTGGGCGATGGGACAGACCCAGCACACTACCGGCAACGCCGTAGTGCGGGCGAGCTGCATCCTGCAATTGGCTTTGGGCAACGTCGGCGTCTCTGGCGGCGGCACCAATATCTACCGGGGCCACGATAACGTACAGGGCGCGACCGACGTCGGTCCGAATCCAGACTCGCTGCCCGGCTATTATGGTTTGCTGCCAGGTTCCTGGGCGCATTTCGCCAAGGTTTGGAACGTTGACCTAGATTGGATCAAGAAGCAGTACGCCTCCGAAGCGATGATGGGGAAACCGGGGATTACCGTGTCTCGCTGGATTGACGGCGTGCTGGAAAAAAACGACAACATCGATCAGGATCCAAACATTCGGGCGGTAGTCTACTGGGGCCACGCACCAAACAGCCAGACACGCGGCAAGGATATGATCGAGGCAATGAAGAAACTCGATCTTTTAGTGGTTATCGACCCGTATCCCTCCGCTACGGCATCAATGGCGGCAATGGTGAGGCAAGACGGTGTTTATTTGCTGCCTGCGGCTACTCAGTTCGAGACTTCCGGTTCGGTGACCGCCTCCAACAGGTCGCTGCAATGGCGGGAAAAAGTGATCGAGCCATTATTTGAATCCAAGCCCGATCAGACCATCATGTATCTTTTCGCGAAGAAATTCGGTTACGCGGATCAATTGGTCGGCAAGAAGGATGGCAAGCAGAACATTCGTGTTGAGAAAGATGAACCGAATGTCGAGGACATAACGCGCGAAATCAACCGCAGCGTATGGACCATCGGTTATACTGGCCAGTCGCCTGAACGCCTTCAGGCCCATATGCGCAACATGCACGTGTTCGATGTGAAGACGCTGCGCGCAAAAGGCGGCAAAGACGCCAAGACCGGCTATATGCTGGATGGCGACTACTTCGGTTTACCTTGGCCGTGCTATGGCACGCCGGAGTTGAAGCATCCCGGCACGCCCAACTTGTATGACACCTCCAAGAACGTAATGGACGGCGGCGGCAACTTCCGCGCGAACTTTGGCGTCGAGAAGGACGGCGTCAGTTTGCTCGCTGAGGACGGGTCGCACTCCAAGGGCGCCGATATCACGACCGGTTATCCCGAATTCGACCATGTTCTCTTGAAGAAACTCGGCTGGTGGAACGAACTAACCGAGGAGGAGAAGAAATTGGCCGAAGGCAAGAACTGGAAAACCGACTTGTCTGGCGGAATTATTCGGGTGGTAATGAAGAACCACAGTTGCCATCCGTTTGGCAACGCCAAGGCGCGCGCCGTGGTATGGAACTTCCCGGATCCAGTGCCGCTGCATCGCGAGCCATTGTTCAGCCCACGACCGGATCTGGTCGAAAAATACCCAACTCACGACGACAAGAAGGCCTTCTGGCGTCTGCCCACGCTTTACAAGACGATCCAGGAGAAGAACAAAGATATCGTTAAGCAGTATCCGCTGATAATGACTAGCGGTCGCATGGTGGAATATGAGGGCGGCGGCGAAGAAACCCGCTCCAACCCGTGGCTCGCAGAACTGCAGCAGGAGATGTACGTAGAAATCAATACCAAGGACGCCAATGACCGCGGCATCCGAAACAATGAGTATATCTGGGTCGAATCGCCGACCAAAGCAAAGTTGAAGGTCAAAGCCTGGGTGACTGAACGTGTTGCATCGGGAACAGTGTTCCTGCCATTTCACTTCTCAGGATGGTGGATGGGCGAGGACATGCTCAAATATTATCCGGAAGGTGCGCATCCTATAGTGCGCGGCGAGGCGGTCAATACTGCGACCACGTACGGATATGACTCAGTCACCATGATGCAGGAAAGCAAGACCACTTTGTGCCAGGTGAGCAAGGTTTAAGTTGCCGATCATGCGTATATTTTGAAGGAGCGGACCAATGGCTAGAATGAAATTTCTGTGTGATGCGGAGCGCTGCATCGTATGCAATGGCTGCGTGACGGCATGCAAGAATGAAAACGAGGTGCCTTGGGGGGTGAACCGCCGCAGGGTGGTTACCATTAATCAGGGGGTACCCGGTGAAAAGGCAATTTCGGTGGCATGCATGCATTGTTCCGATGCGCCGTGCATGGCGGTTTGCCCGGTGGACTGCTTCTACAAAACCGATGAGGGCATAGTGCTCCATGACAAGGATTTGTGCATCGGCTGCGGCTATTGTTTCTACGCCTGTCCGTTTGGGGCTCCGCAGTTCCCACAGGATGGAGCATTCGGGTTGCGCGGGAAAATGGACAAATGTACTTACTGCGCGGGCGGCCCAGAGCCAAATTTTTCCCAAGCGGAGTTTAAGAAATACGGCCGCAACCGTATCGCGGAAGGCAAGCTGCCGGCCTGCGCCGAAATGTGTTCGACCAAAGCGCTGCTCGCAGGCGATTCGGATGTGATTTCCGATATCTATCGTACTCGTGTTACCAGGCGCGGAACGGGTTCGGAAGTCTGGGGCTGGGGCACCGCTTACGGCAGACCCGAAAAAGCCGCGCCACAGCCTGGGGGAAAATAAATCATGAAAAAAACCATGCTGATATTGTCGCTAGGCGCTCTTATCGTTGCGGTATCAGGTTGCGGCGAACGACCCGCCGTGATCTACAAGCAGGGCAAGTATCAGGGCAAACCGGATACCCAGCCTTGGGACAACGAGCAGTTTAAAAACAACCGGGCCGCTTGGGAAAACGCACTGAAAGCACGAGCGCAGCTGGAAAACGAATACAACAGGACCAACATGGGTGACCAATTATGAGGATAACGGGTATCGTGGGTTCTGCGTTGAAGCTTATATCGGTTGTAGGGTTTTTACTATCTTCGGGCGTATGCCTGGCGGCGGAACCAGCACAGATAGATGAAGCGCAAGTAGCAGCCGCAAACAAGGATACGCAAGCTCAACGGCAACAAGACCAACCTTACAACAACGCCCCAACCTGGCGTGCGGTGCGCTCTGGCGAGCAAAACTATACGACAGTAAAAGGCGTGGAAACCGGAGTATTGGTGCAATCCGGCGGCGAGACCTGGCGCGCAGTGCGCAACGGGCCCGTTATGTTTTACGGCGGCATTCTATTAATCGCAGTTCCGGTTCTGATTTTCCTCTTTTACAGAAAATACGGGGCGCTTAAGCTCCATGATAAACCGACCGGCCGCATGATTCAGCGCTTTAGCGACTGGGAAAGGGTAGTGCATTGGTCTACTGCGATCAGCTTTGTAGTGCTGGCGATTACCGGCATCATCATTTTGTTCGGTAAGCATCTATTTTTACCGATGTTCGGCTACACTTTGTTTTCCTGGCTCGCCATAATCTCGAAAAACCTGCACAACTTTTTCGGCCCGCTTTTCATTTTCTGCGCGGTGGCGACATTCGTGACCTTCCTCAAAGATAACTGGTGGAAGGCGCACGACATGCTTTGGTTTAAGAAAGCCGGCGGAATGTTTAGCAAGGAGCATGTTCCTTCTGACCGCTTC
This sequence comes from Burkholderiales bacterium, assembly GCA_035624615.1. Lineage (GTDB taxonomy): Bacteria > Pseudomonadota > Gammaproteobacteria > Burkholderiales > JAHFRG01 > JAHFRG01. The sequence goes on from DASPRE010000009.1 coordinate 46,023, forward strand.
AATGCCGGAGAAAAATCCTGGTTCTGGGGCGGTGTTTTTCTGCTGAGTATCATCGCTGCCGTGACCGGGCTTATTCTCGATTTCCCCAACTTTGACCAGGGGCGCGGCGTTATGCAGCAGGCCAATGTTATCCACGCGATCACTGCAATACTCTTCATCGCCGCGTCACTTGGCCATATCTATATGGGCACGATAGGCGTGGAGGGAGCCTACGAATCCATGCGCAATGGCACTGTGGACGAAACCTGGGCCAAGGAGCATCACGAACTCTGGTATAACGACATTAAATCGGGCAAGGTCGTCCAAAAACCAGTAGGCGCGGCCGGCACAGCACAGGCCAGGCTGTGATTTTCAGATTATTCGCGGGGACACAAATGAATAAATTAATTGCTGAAGCAATCATTGGCGGACTGATGCTACTGGCTCTGGGCACAGCTTACGCAAAGCTCCCGCCGCCTTCGGAAGAAGCAAAAACCAAGGCAGCAGAGGCCAAAGCCAAGGCCGATTACGGCGACAAGGTTGCCGCTTACCAACTGTGTTTGGCTCAAAACCGGGTTGCCGAGCGCTACCTGAAAGCAAAGGGTGAAAAGGCTGAATTACCGGCCTGCCAGAATCCGGGGCCTTTTGGAGCAGCGCCGCCTGTGGCACCGGGCGCGAAACCTGTACAAGCCGCATCAGAAAAGAAGAAATAGGCAGTACCGCTTGCAAAAAAACCCGGGATGCCCCGGGTTTTTTTATTAAACCAGACCCTCGAGGACTTGCACTTCAACCAGAGTATTGGGAACCACGCTGCCCTGGGTTTCAGGCAGGACGATGAAACAATTCGCTTCGGACATGGAACGCAAAATTCCCGAGCCCTGTTCTCCGGTGACGCATACGCTCCATACGCCATTCGCGTCTTGGCTTAATATGCCGCGCTGGAATTCAGTGCGACCAGGCGCTTTTTTCAGTGCGCTGGTACAAATCGCTTTGAGTACCGGCACCGCGATGTCTCCTTTGCGCCCCATCAGTATCATGAGCGCGTCGCGGACAAACTGATAAAAAGTCACCATCACTGAAACCGGATTTCCTGGCAAACCGAAAAAGTGACTGTTGCCGATTTTACCGTAGGCGAGTGGGCGCCCAGGTTTCATGGCAATTTTCCAGAACACGACTTCGCCTAGCCGGCCGAGCAGCTCTTTAATGTAATCTGCTTCTCCAACAGATACGCCGCCGCTGGTTATCACCACATCGGCTGTCGAGGCTGCTTCGCTGAGCGCCCGTTCCAGGCTGGCCGGGTCGTCTTTGACCACGCCCATGTCCAGTATTTCCGCTCCCATGTTTGTCAGCATTCCGTAAAGGGTATAACGGTTACTATCGTAGATCTCGCCTTCCGCCAGCGGGCTGCCTATCGAGCGTAATTCATCACCTGTCGAAAAGAATGCAACGCGCGGCCGCCGCCGCACCGCGATTTCCGCGATACCCAACGACGCTATTAAGCCAAGCTCAGCGGGGCGTATATGTTTCCCTGACTTGAGCACGACCTGGCCGATGGCAAGATCTTCGCCTGCCTGGCGTATGTTCTGTCCCTGTTTGTGCGCTCCGTGGAAGCGGATATTTTGGCCGTCAGCGCTTGCATGCTCCTGCATGATGACGGTGTCAGTTCCTTCCGGAAGCACTGCACCGGTCATAATACGTACGCATTCTCGGCCGCTAACTTGCGCAGCAAAGGGTTTTCCCGCAAGCGCGGTTCCTATCATGTGCAGGATGGTCTCGGCTTGGGGATTTAGGTCTTTGAAGCGCACCGCATAACCGTCCATTGCAGAATTGACATGGGCTGGGACATTGATGCGCGAGATTATGTCTTCAGCCAGTACTCGCCCAAGCGCAGCGCGGATATTCACCATTTCATTGCCGGTGAGCGGGGTAAGATAAGCTTGAATGAATTCTCTTGCTTTCGCGACAGGCATCGAATCCGGATCGTAATCATCCGCGCAACTAAGTTCACGCAATGATTTAGTTGTCATGTCCTTACCTCATTAGGTGGTTTGCTACGAGTTTACCCGGGCGACGAACCGCCAGGTATAAGAGTACGCGGATGTCAAGAAAGAAAGTGTCTATCCCCCAGTGATAGACATGAAGCGGACGATCTTGGGGGTGGGAAGGTACACATTGAAGTCGTGGCCCTTGGGCTTGATGCCCATCGCGTTGACGATACTCTCGCGCAAAGGCGCATCATCATCGGGGTGAGCGCGCAATACCGGCAACAAAGACACTGCATCATTCTGCCCCAAGCACGGATAAAGCTCCCCGGTGCAGGTAATCCGAACGCGGTTGCACGACTCGCAGAAGTTGTGCGAGTGCGGCGAGATGAAGCCTACCTTAGTCTTGCTGTTGGGAATACGCCAGTAGCGGGCAGGGCCCCCGGTGCTTTCTGCCGAACTCACTAGATTAAAGCGCGCCTGCAACAAGGGCAGCGCCTCATCCTGACTGAAATAGGTATTAGCCCTGAGGTGATCCACTTCTCCTAAGGGCATTTCCTCGATAAATGAAATATCGAACTGCTGGTTGAGCGAAAATTCAACTAAATCCGCCAGTTCATCATCGTTGACCCCGCGCAGCATCACGCAATTAAGCTTAATGCCTTCAAACCCTGCGTCTTTTGCGGATTGAATTCCGCGCAGAACCTTGCACAGATCCCCCACCCGGGTCAGAGCCCTGAAACGCTCGGGCTTAAGGGTATCTAAACTGATGTTCACGCGCCTGACCCCTGCAGCCCTAATGTCTTTCGCCATTTTCTCAAGCTGTGAGCCATTGGTAGTTAAAACCAGCTCTTTTAAGCCTTCCAGGTCTCCAAGCTGCTCAAGCAGCCACAATATGTTTCGACGCACCAACGGCTCGCCGCCGGTGACCCTAATTTTAGTGACTCCCAAGCGCACAAAGACGCGAGACAGCCGCAAGCACTCTTCCAAGGATAATATTTGTTCCCGCGGAAGAAAGGTCATCTCTTCCGCCATGCAATAGCTGCAGCGAAAATCGCAGCGGTCGGTCACCGATAACCGGATGTAGCTAACGCTGCGACCGTACTTGTCGACTAACTGGGAACCCGATATCGACATGGCCATCGAACTATTAAGGATGATTGGATTGTAAGCGAAACACCGCTTCGACGCCATAGTCGATTGGCTAACGCTTGCGGCTCAGCGAAATGTCAAAACGGCAACTCGGACCGGTCTTAAAACCTCATTTGTTGTAGTGGTTTGTCATCCTAATGTAGTTGTTTAAGTTGACAATGTAATATTCTGTTTTTGCAAACGACTGATAACATCACCGTCCAGCCGAAATCAGGTGACTGCAAAAGTTTTTTGCGCTCCTTCTTTGCGCAAAAGGCCAAAGTTTAAAAATATGCAGCCGACTTCAAAAATGTTAGTATAAAATTAAATTGTTTGTGTTTCGTCTTTACTTTCATTTATACCTTGCGGAGAAAATTCGATGCTAAGGTCATTGCTGATCAATCCTGACAAGTGCACCGGCTGTCTGCAATGTGAAATGGCTTGTTCCTTCGAACACTTCGGGATAATCAACCCCTCCAAATCGGTTATCAAGGTTTTCGATTTCCATCATGAAGGCAGGAAAGTTCCTTATACCTGTACTCAGTGCGATGAAGCATGGTGCCTGCATGCCTGTCCGGTGGAAGCAATCAAGCTCGACAGGAACACCGGGGCAAAAATAGTTCTTGATGCGGTGTGCGTAGGTTGCAAGGTGTGCACAATCGCTTGCCCGTTTGGTACCGTCAATTACAACCACGACACCGGCAAGGTCATGAAATGCGATTTGTGCGGCGGCGACCCTGCTTGTGCGCGAGCCTGTCCGACCGGCGCAATCACTTATGTGGATTCCGACTGGACCGGTTTGGATAGAATGCGCCAATGGGCGGCTAAAACAGACTCGCGCCCGAAAGCGCAGGCGTGATACGAGGAGAGTGATCATGGCGTGGCATAAGCAAGTGTTGCGAGTGAACCTGAGCAAAGGTACTTGCAAGGCCGAACCGCTTAATATGAAGTGGGTACAGGATTATTTGGGTCAGCGCGGCCTTGCCACCAAGTATTTGGTGGAGGAAATCGATCCCAAGGTGGATCCGTTGTCCCCGGAAAACAAACTGATATACGCGACCGGCCCGTTGACCGGAACCATGGCGTCCACCGGAGCCCGATATTCGGTGATTACCAAAGGCCCGCTTACCGGCGCGATTGCCTGTTCCAATTCGGGCGGCTATTTTGGAGCGGAACTCCGGATGGCGGGCTGGGACATGATTATCTTCGAGGGAAAATCGCCAAAACCGGTGTATTTGCTTATACAAAATGAAAAAGCTGAATTGTTGCCCGCAGAAAATTTTATTTGGGGCAAGTCAGTGTGGGATACCGAAGAACTGCTAAAGAAAAAACATCAAGACCCGTTAATGCGGGTATCTTCAATCGGACGCGCAGGCGAGAATAAGGTTCTTTTCGCGGCGATTGTGAATGATTTGCACCGTGCTGCGGGGCGTTCCGGCGTAGGTGCGGTAATGGGATCGAAAAACCTCAAAGCGGTTGCTGTACGCGGCACCAAAGGTGTCACTGTGGCCAATCCGAAAGAGTTCATGAAAGCGACAATCGCAGCGAAGAAAGTGTTGGCTGATAATGCGGTGACGGGACAAGGTCTGCCAAAATTTGGAACCCAGGTGTTAATGAACGTAATCAATGAAATTGGCGCCTCGCCGACCCGCAACCACCGCGATGTCCAGTTTGAAGGCGCAGGTAAAATATCCGCCGAGGCGATGTACGAGAAGCGTCCAACCGACGGCAAAGCAAATCTGGTAACCAACCAGGCTTGTTTCGGGTGCACCATAGCTTGCGGGCGCATTTCGAAGATTGATGAGACCCACTGGACGGTGAAGAATAAACCCGAATATTGGGGCGCATCAGGCGGGCTTGAATATGAGGCAGCTTGGGCATTAGGCAATGACAACGGCGTGGATGACCTAGAAGCACTGACCTATGCGAACTTCATTTGCAATGAAGACGGCATGGACCCGATTTCTTTCGGTGCCACCGTGGCTGCAGCAATGGAGTTGTACGAAATGGGTGTGATTACCGAAAAAGAAACCGGCGTAAAAGCGCCGTTTGGCTCGGCAGAAGCACTTTGCAAGTTTGCTGAATGGACTGCAGTTGGCGAAGGTTTTGGCAAGATTTTGGGGACGGGTTCAAAACGCCTGTGCGAAAAATACGGTCATCCTGAACTCTCGATGACGGTGAAAGGACAGGAGTTCCCGGCTTATGATTCGCGTGGCATCCAGGGCATGGGCTTAGCGTACGCCACCTCGAACCGCGGCGCCTGCCACCTGCGGGGCTACACTGTGGCTTCCGAAGTGATGGGTATCCCGGTTAAAACCGATCCGCTTACTACCGAGGGCAAGGCGGGACTCGTCAAGGCTTTTCAGGACGCAACCGCTGTGGTGGATTCTACGGGGCTTTGCGTGTTTACCACCTTTGCCTGGACCTTGAACGACATTCAACCGCAGGTTCAGGCCGCGTGCGAAGGCGACTGGTCAATGGAGAAATTGAATCTGATGGGCGAGCGTATTTGGAATATGGAGCGGGAATTCAACAACGCCGCCGGTTTCTCCGCGAAGGACGATACGTTGCCGAAACGCCTGCTCACCGAGGCTGCAAAGACCGGGCCCGCCAAAGGCAAGGTAAATGAGCTTGGCAAGATGTTGCCGGAATATTACAAGGTACGCGGTTGGACGCCTGAGGGTACGCCGACCAAAGAAACAAGGCAAAGATTGGGTCTGTAGTCTTCACCCGGCATGTATTGACGTGAGGGGAAAATATGCGAATATTTTCCCCTTTTAGTTTCGAAAAAATAAAGGACAGATATGCGCTATGTGATAATCGGTAATGGTCCCGCCGGCGTTGTTGCGGCCGAAACCTTGCGCAAATGCGATCAGCACGGGAGCATCGTACTTATCGGTGACGAGCCGGAACCTCCGTACTCGCGCATGGCGATACCCTATTTGCTGATGGGTGAAATCCAGGAAGCTGGAACTCATCTACGCAAGGACAGGAATCACTTTCGGAATCTCAATATAGAACTTGTTGTTGCAAGAGCTGACAAACTCGATACTTCGAAAAACGTTGTTTTTTTGAATAACGGCAAATCGCTAACATACGACCGCTTGCTCATTGCCAGCGGCTCGAAACCGATTTCGCCTCCAATTGCGGGAATAAACCTGCCTGGTATTTACCCGTGCTGGACACTCGAGGATTCGCGTCACATCATGAAGCTCGCCAAGAAAGGCGCGCGTGTCTTGCAGATGGGGGCGGGATTTATCGGCTGTATTATATTAGAAGCGTTGGCCGCGCGCGGGGTTGAGCTTACCATCGTCGAAATGGGTAACCGCATGGTGCCGCGGATGATGACCGAGGGTGCTGGCGGGCTCATCAAGAAGTGGTGCGAGAAGAAAGGCGTGAAAGTCTTTACTTCGACCAAAGTCGAGGCGATTGAAAAATCCGGGAATTCAGCAAACCCGCTTAACGTTAAGCTGAGCAACGGCCAATCATTGCCTGCCGGTCTCGTCATCAGCGCAACAGGGGTGCGTCCGAACATCGAATTCCTGAAGGGCAGCGGTATCGTAACCGATGCGGGTATCAAAATCGATGGGACGATGCAAACCAACGTGCCGGGCGTTTATGCAGCGGGAGATGTAGCGCAAGCAGAAGAGTTTTATACCGGCGCACAGCTAGTAAATGCGATTCAACCCAATGCGGTGGACCAGGCACGCGTGGCAGCACTGAATATGGCGGGCGAAAACAGTCGCTCGCAAGGAACCATGGCGATCAACGTGCTCGATACACTAGGCCTCATATCGTCTTCGTTTGGACAGTGGATGGGGGTAAAAGGGGGCGAACATACTGAACTTGTGGACGAAGATAATTTCCGCTACATGCACCTGGAATTCAAGGATGATGTTCTGGTTGGAGCCACTAGTCTTGGGCTCACTCAGCATGTGGGGGTGATCCGCGGCCTGATCCAGGGCAAAATAAGCCTTGGAGAATGGAAAGAACGCCTGCTCAAGGATCCTACGCGAATCATGGAGGCGTATTTGGCGCGCACCCAGGGAAGCAACTTCAAATTGGCTGCATGAAAATCAAGTTCAAGCTTTTTGCCAGCCTTGCTGATTATTTGCCGCAACCTTCCAAAACCAATTCCGTAGAGCTCGAGGTTGCAGCAGCTTCGACCATCCAGTCGGTGATTGACCAGTTCCAGCTCCCAAACAAGTCAGTGCATCTCGTCTTGGTCAACGGGCTTTACGTTTATCCTACCGCCCGCAGCACCACGATACTAAAAGATGGCGACGTACTGGCGATTTGGCCGCCGATTGCCGGGGGTTGAAATGTGCAGCCAGTTGCGACTGAAGCGTGAAATGACTATTAGTCACGCCGATTTTCTGCGGACATTGCCTTCTGCTTTAAATAATAAATCGTACGAAATAAATGGAGATAGAGTCACTTTGAAATCGGAGAACCGGAAGTTGCAAATTTTATTGTTCCCGGAGTCCTCACGGCAATTAGGGCCCGTGTCGCTACCGGTGACTCACGTGGAATTTGTCTTTTCAGGCTACTCCCCACGCGAGGTAGAACAACTTATTGAGCGCTTTGATATGTATTACCGACGCGGCGGAGGGTAGGGCGATTAAGACTGGTTTTGACGCAGACCGCCTTATGCCCGAGAGTTAAGCGAGTTGGCCTCGTTTCACGAGAAAATTCTTGTGACGGGCATTATTTCACCAGCATGTGATGCATCATAACCCGGGAGACGGGCGATCATGTTTTTGAACTCGCTGCCTTGTATTGTCGCTACGAGTCCTT
>DASPRE010000017.1:0-45292 GCA_035624615.1 Burkholderiales bacterium
GGCCGCTATAATGTCAACGTTTGCCATGAGCCGGCTTTGCCCGCTCGATGGACCGCGTTATTTGCCACTGCTGGGCAATAGAGAGAATATTGTTTATCAGCCAGTACAGTACCAAACCGGCAGGGAAGAAAAAGAAAAAAATACTGAAGGCAACCGGCATGATTTTCATAACCTTGGCCTGGATCGGGTCGGGCGGTTCCGGGCTCAAGCGTGATTGTATGATCATGGTAATCCCCATAACGACCGGCAGCACGTAATAGGGGTCAGGCGCGGAAAGGTCCGAAATCCATAACACAAATGGCGCATGCCTTAACTCCACGCTGGCCAAAAGCACCCAGTAGAGAGCGATGAACACCGGAATCTGGACCACGATAGGTAGACAACCGCCAAGCGGATTTATTTTTTCGGTCTTGTAAAGTTCCATCATCGCCTGGTGCAGCCGCTGCCGATCGTTACCGTATTGCTCCTTGATCATTTGCATCTTGGGCGCCAGCACGCGCATTTTCGCCATAGAGCGGTAACTCGCAGCCGATAACGGATAAAATAAAGACTTAATCAGCACGGTAAGCAAAATAATTGCCAAACCCCAGTTTTGCACCCACCGGTGAAGCCAGGACAAAACCCAGAATAACGGTACCGCGATAACCGTGAGCCAGCCGTAATCCACGGTGAGCCCTAGGCCGGGTGCTAGCTTGCTGAGACTGTCCTGCTCTTGCGGCCCGGCGTAGAACGGAACGGTGATGGTGACGGTCTTACCGGGTTCCACTTTAGCTACCGGCAGGATCGTTCCGACCGAGTACAGATTTTCACCCAGTTTTTTTATGTAGTACTCCCGCGGCATTTTGTCTTTGGGCAGCCAGGCTGCGAGGAAGTAATGCTGCAGTATGGCAATCCAGCCATTGTCCGCATTTTGCGGGTACTTCGCGTTTCCCTTGTCTATGCTTTCGAATTTGATTTTCTCGAATTTGTCCTGATCGGTGTAAATCGCCGGGCCGGTGTAGGTCGGAACCATTCGAGTTTCGCCTTCCGGCGCTTTGCTATCGCGGAGGAACTGGAAATATGCGTATGGCTGTAGTGGATTTCCGCTGTTATTAGTTATTTCGAAGGAAACGTCTATCAAATAACTGCTCCTGCGAAATGTATAGATCTTATTAACCTTAATCCCGTCAACCGCCGGCGCCGTAAGCGTGACGGTCAAGCTCTCTGCCCCGGGTTTGAGCGCATAAATTGTGGCGTCTGCCGCGTATTGTGTCTTATGCGTCGGCAGATCGTTGCCGATTAAACCGCTTTGCGCTATGTAGATATGCTTTGGCTCGTCTTGGAACAGCAGAAAATTTTTCTTCGTGTCCAAGGTATCGCGTTGCTTCAAAAGCTCCAACCCACTCAGGTTACCGCCTGCAGTGTCAATCTCCGCAAGCAAATAATCTGTTTTAACTGAAATCTTTTTTCCAGTCGCAGACGCCACTAATTGTTTGCCCGTCGGAGCTTGCTGCACCGCGGTTAATTTTTCGCTTGGAGTGGGCGCTACTTGCTCGGTCTTGCCTGGACCCTCGATTTGCTGCGCCGACCCCGGTTTGTTTTGCCGTTGCCATGCGTCCACTAATAGAAATACCGATAGGCAAAAAACCAGCAGCAGGAAGAGTCTTTGTACGTCCATAGCTGTGATTAACTTAAGCTTTCAAGGCAACGGGTCGTAACCACCCGCGTTCCATGGATGACAACGTAGGATTCGCTTCAGCCCGATCCAACTGCCTTTTAAAAAGCCGAATTTGACAATCGCGTCCCGAGTGTATTCGGAACACGAAGGCGCAAACCGGCAATTATTGCCGAGCAACGGGCTGAGTATAAACCGGTACAGCGCGATAATCGTTAGTGCTGCGCGGCCCATCGCGACACCTTAGTGAGTAAATCCGAGAGCTCTATACGAGCTTGGCTTGCCTGCGGTTTTGAAAACGCCTTTCGCACTCTTACCACCACGTCCATGCCGCTGAGTGAGTGTTTTCGAACTCGAAATTCCTCGCGTATCAGACGTTTCACGTAATTTCGGTCCACTGCGCGTGGTGTCGCTCTCTTGCTGACCACCACTCCTAGCCTCGCAATCTCGTCGGGTTTGAGCTTCACCAAAACCTGAAACAACGTGCCGCTTTCGGAATTGTCGGCATGGAACACCGCATTAAACTGTTCGGGTTTCGTAAGACGAGAAGCTTTGGACAGAGAATAGATGAAAACCAATCCTAACTTACTCTACTCCCAACCGCGCCCGGCCTTTAGCGCGCCGAGCGCGTAATACTGCTGCGCCGCCCCGGGTTCTCATCCGCACTAAGAACCCGTGGGTTCTTTTGCGCCTCGTCTTCGACGGTTGATAGGTACGCTTCATTTTTTACCTCTGCTTCTATCGATCAGAAAGCCGACTATTCAACCTTTATGTATGCTTCCTGTCAACCCCGAAATATTTTTTGACCCCGCATGGAAATGTTTCGTTATAATACGAATTAAATTTATCTACGGTGGTAGTTCCCTCAATAGTGTCAGCGGTCGGAAATGGATCCTTTTTGGCTCTCTTGCCTAGCTTACTTCGAAAAAGAACTGACACCGCAGCAGTTTAATACCTGGATTAAGCCGCTAAAGTTCGTCCCCGAGGATAATTCCTTGCTTTTGGTTGCGCCGAATCGTTTTGTCATGCAATGGATCAAGGAGCGATTTTTGCTGCGCATCCAAAAGATGGCTGAGCAGTACTTCGCCAAGTCAGTTAGCTTGGAACTGGCACTTCCCGAGAAAATCGCTGCCAAGCCAGTACTCGACGATATCTCAAAGGTTACTGTTCCAGTGGCGAAACCTTCGAGCAAAAGCCTTTCGCGACTTAATCCGTCATTTTCTTTTGATACTTTTGTAACCGGCAAGGCGAACGAGCTCGCTCGCGCCGCGGCGATTCAGGTTGCCGACCATCCAGGCGCCGCGTATAACCCGCTGTTTATTTACGGTGGGGTCGGTTTGGGGAAGACCCACCTGCTCCAAGCAATTGGCAACTTTGTGCACGAACACGACTCAGATGCCAAGGTTCGCTACACGCACGCCGAGAGGTATGTTTCCGACGTAGTGCGTGCTTACCAGCACAAAGCCTTCGACGATTTCAAACGCTATTACCATTCGCTCGATTTGTTGCTGATCGACGACATACAGTTTTTTAGTAACAAGAACCGCACACAAGAAGAATTTTTCTACGCGTTTAATGCTTTGATCGAGGCTCACAAACAGGTCGTTATTACTTGCGATACCTATCCGAAGGAAATATCCGGAATGGAAGATCGCCTAATTTCCCGCTTCGGCTGGGGCCTCACCGTCGCCATAGAGCCTCCCGAGCTTGAGATGCGGGTAGCGATTCTGCTCAAGAAAGCCGCCCTGGACGGTATTACCTTGGATGAAAACGTGGCGTTCTTCATCGCCAAACATATCCAATCCAACGTGCGGGAATTAGAAGGCGCACTAAAGCGCGTGCTTGCTTTTTGCCGATTTGCTGGACTGCCACTATCGGTAGACCTTGCAAAAGAGGCGTTACGCGATCTTCTTGCCGTGCAATTGAGGCAAGTATCAATCGAAAATATCCAAAAAACCGTCGCCGACTATTACAAGATTAAGGTTTCGGAAATGTATTCAAAAAAACGATCTCGCGCTCTTGCCCGGCCGCGGCAAGTTGCAATGGCGCTATCCAAGGAACTTACCGAATTGAGCCTCCCGAATATAGGAGACGCCTTTGGCGGGCGTGACCACACTACGGTACTGCATGCGTGCCGAAAGATTGCAGATCTGAGGTCCCGGGACGCCGAGCTTACCCGCGACTACACTGCTTTGATGCAGGTACTTAGAAGTTAAAAAGGAGACTAGGTTAATCTAGCTGTGGATTTCTTCTTTTCTTTTCATTCCAAGCGCGATATCCACGATCCGTCCTCCGCTCGTAGCACGTTTGTCCACCGCATCCGCAACGGTTGTTCGCCTTGTTTAATCAAGCTTTACCAAGAATACTCACAAGCCCATGCGAATTCTATTAACATCTCTTAAATTTAAGGAATAATAAACCATGATCTTAATAGAAGCTGATCGCGATCTCTTGCTAAAGCCTCTTCAGGCTGTTTCAGGCATTGTGGAACGGCGCCATACGCTGCCGATATTGTCAAACGTTCTGCTCGAGCGCAAAGGAAAAAAGATCCACTATGTGGCAACCGACCTGGAAATCCAGATCGCGACTGAAGCCGAATGCGGTGGAAAAGGAGAAGATGCTGCAATAACGACTTCCGCGAGGAAGCTTCAGGAAATATTGCGTGCGCTACCGGAAAAGACAAAAGTCGCGTTGGAGCAAAAAGATAACAGGATTCTCGTGAAAGCGGGTAAGAGTCACTTCAGCTTGCAAACACTTCCCGCAGAAGATTTTCCCAGACAAACAGTAACAGCAGCGCAACATAAGGAGAAGATTACACAGAAGAATCTCAAGCAGCTGTTTGGTCTCGTCCAGTATTCAATGGCCCAACAAGATGTCCGCTATTATCTTAATGGCTTGCTCCTCGTTATCGAAGGGGACCAGCTAAAAGTAATCGCGACCGACGGGCATAGACTAGGTTATGCCAGCCTCACGCAAAAACAGAAGAAAACTCACCAGGAAGTAATCTTACCCAGAAAAGCAGTAATGGAAATAAGCCGGCTGTTAGAAAATTCCGATGATGAAGCCAGCATAGAAGTTTCGCAGAACCAAGTAGTATTTACATTTTCGAATATATGCGTAACAACAAAAGTGATAGATGGGAAATTCCCTGATTACGTGCGCGTAATACCGACTAACTACCAGAAGCACATCGTCATTTCACGAGAGCTCCTACAGCAAGCACTGCAGCGGATAGCGATTCTCGCAAACGAGAAATTCCGCGGTGTGCGATGGGTACTCACAGACGGAAACCTACGAATTGTTTGCACTAACAATGAGCAAGAAGAAGCGCAGGAAGAGTTAGACGTTGATTATAAAGGCGATCCTCTGGATATTGGGTTTAATATCAGTTACTTACTAGACGTATTGAATTACCTGGATTGCGACCTCGTAGACTGCGCATTTGGCGATGCAAATAGCAGCGCACTGTTTACCATTCCCGGTAGCAGCGATTTTAAATACGTAGTAATGCCGATGCGGATTTAGCCATGTTTCACGTGAAACCAAGAGAAATTCAATGACGGAAAAAAACCTGCAGGAAAAAGACGAGAGCGAATACGATTCCGACAGCATTAAAGTACTAAAGGGCCTGGATGCAGTGCGCAAGCGGCCAGGGATGTACATCGGTGATACGTCCGATGGCACTGGCTTGCACCACATGGTATTCGAAGTGCTGGACAATGCGATTGACGAGGCGCTTGCCGGCTACTGCAATGAGATCACAGTAACGATCCATACTGACAACTCGATTAGCGTCATAGACAACGGCCGCGGCATCCCGACTGAGATTCACAAGGAAGATGAGCAAAAACGCTCAGCCGCGGAAATCGTCATGACCGAACTACACGCTGGGGGCAAATTCGACAGCAACTCCTACAAGATCGCCGGTGGTCTGCATGGTGTGGGGGTTTCAGTCGTTAACGCTCTCTCCGAATGGCTTAGGCTGACCATCAGGCGAGAAGGCAAAATGTATTTTATGGAATTCCGTGGTGGGGTGCCGGTAGCGCCATTGAAAGTTACGGGAAAATCTGACCGCCGCGGCACGGAAGTGCATTTCTTGGCGAACAAAGAGACCTTTGGTCAAATTGAATTCCACTACGATATCTTGGCACGCAGATTAAGAGAGCTCTCTTTCCTCAATAATGGTGTAAAGATCCAACTGATCGATCAACGTACCGGGAAAGAAGAAATCTTTGCGTTTACCGGCGGTGTTAAGGGCTTTGTCGAGTTCATGAACCGCAATAAGAATGTATTGCATAGCACCATCTTTCACGCTCTGGGGCAGAAGGACGGCATCATCGTAGAGGTCGCTATGCAATGGAACGATTCCTATCAGGAATCAGTACAGTGCTTTACCAATAACATCCCGCAACGGGATGGCGGGACTCACCTCACAGGCTTACGCGCGGCGCTGACGCGAACGCTTAATCAGTACCTCGAGCAAAATGAAATCGCTAAGAAAGCCAAGGTAGAAACCACCGGTGATGACATGCGGGAAGGCTTGTGCTGCGTACTTTCCATAAAAGCACCGGAACCGAAATTCTCATCACAGACTAAAGACAAATTGGTGAGCTCCGAAATACAACCGGTGGTGCAAGAAATCGTGGGGCAGAAGCTCATGGAATTCCTGCTCGAAAAGCCCAACGAAGCGAGGGTGATAACCAGCAAGATTGTCGAAGCCGCACGAGCTCGCGAGGCGGCGCGCAAGGCACGCGACATGACGCGGCGAAAAGGCGCGCTCGATTCTATGGGATTGCCAGGCAAGCTTGCCGACTGTCAGGAAAGAGACCCGGCGCAATCCGAGCTGTATCTAGTAGAGGGTGATTCTGCGGGAGGTTCGGCGAAACAAGGACGCGACCGCAAATTTCAAGCCATTCTTCCGCTCAAGGGCAAGATATTAAACGTCGAGAAGGCGCGGTTGGACAAAATGCTTTCTTCGCAGGAGGTAGCGACGCTCATAACTGCGCTGGGCTGTGGAATTGGCGATGACAAAGACATTAGTAAGCTGCGATACCATAGAGTAATTCTCATGACCGACGCTGATGTTGACGGTTCGCATATTCGCACCCTATTGCTTACTTTTTTCTACCGGCAAATGCCCGAGCTCGTGGAGCGCGGGCACATCTACATTGCTCAGCCACCGCTCTACCGGGTAAAGCATGCTAAAGACGAGCGCTATATCAAAGATGACCACGAACTCAAGCAATATCTCCTGCACCTAGCGTTAAGCGATGCGGAACTCTACACTTCTGAAAAGGCAAAGCCGCTTAATAGGCAGACTCTGGAAAAAATAGCCAAGGAATACTTGCTTGCCGAGGCCATAGTCGAGCGTTTAAGCCAGATTATTGATCCCGCGGTTCTGTTTGCTTTGCTCAAGCGACCGGAAATCGACCTGTCGGATGCGCCGTCGGCGAAGAAAAGTGCCGCCGCCCTGACAACGCTGGTGCCCAAAGATGAATTGCAAATCGAGGCACAATACGACGAAAAAAATGAGAGATACCAATTACTTATAAAGAGAACGCAACACGGGAACCTGCGGCTGACGTCACTCGATCAGGATTTTTTGCAAAGCGGCGACTACGCGCAAATCAAGCGGACGGCCCAAATGCTGCACGGGCTCTTGGGCAATGGCGCGTACGTGAAGCGGGGCGAACAACAACTTCAGGTAACCGAATTCAAGCAAGCACTGGATTGGTTGTTGGAGCAGGTTGAGAAAGGCATTTCGATTCAGCGCTACAAGGGCCTGGGAGAGATGAATCCTGAGCAGTTGTGGGAAACCACCATGGATCCGGCAAGCCGTAGGCTGCTACGCATTCAAATCGAGGATGCTATTAGCGCTGACGGGATCTTTACCACTCTGATGGGCGACATTGTGGAGCCGAGGCGCGCGTTTATAGAAAGCAATGCGTTACGAGTGCGAAACCTCGACGTCTAGCAGGACTCAGGTTTGCGCCTCAGCGCTGTATCTGCATTCCTTTACCGGACACACCAATTGAGTGCCCCGCCTCTTCGTGATTTTTAGAGTCAGTATCGGCCATTTGCACTTCGGGCACGTTTGAGTTACCGGCAGATTCCATATTGCGTAGGTGCACTTGGGATAAGTGCTACAAGAGTAGAACACCTTGCCGTAGCGGCTTTTGCGCTCGATGAGATTGCCGGCCTTACATTGGGGGCAGGCTACCCCTGTGTCGTGCGGCTTGTTAAGCGGCTCGATAAATTTACATTTCGGGTAGGACGAGCAGCCAATAAATCTGCCGTAAGGACCGCTCTTAATAATTAGGCCGCTCCCGCATTTCGGGCAAGTACGCCCCTTCACTGCTTCCACCATCTCTGGCGTATCCTGTTCCCCATTCAGGCTGCGCGTGTAATTGCAAGCGGGAAAACCGCTGCAGCCGACGAATTTGCCGCGTTTTCCGAGCCGGACGGTAAGCTGTTTGCCGCATTTTGGGCAGACCTCGTCAAGCTGCTCTTGCGTTACCTCCCGGCGAGACAAATTTTTCTTATCCTCAATTAGGCGGTTAAAACCTTTCCAAAAGTCCTCCAGCAGGGGAATCCAATTGCGCTTTCCGGTAGAAACCAAATCGAGTTCGTCTTCAAGCTTGGCGGTGAAATCGTAATCAACGTAGCGAGTGAAGTGCTCCGTCAAGAATTTGTTGACCACTCTGCCGACGTCGGTAGGCAAAAAGTGCTTCTTGTCGAGCACGACGTACTCCCGCTCGAGCAAGGTAGATATGATCGTGGCATAAGTCGACGGCCGGCCGATGCCGTGCTCTTCCAGCGTTTTAACCAGGCTTGCTTCGGTGTAGCGGGGTGGCGGTTGCGTGAAATGTTGCTCGCCATATAGTTTGTCAATCGGTATCACATCGCCGACGTGCAGTTCCGGTAGGCGACCCTCCCCAGGCTCTTCCTGCTCGTCAAATTCTTCTTGATAGACAGCAATGAAACCTGGAAATACTAGAGTTTGCCCGCTCGCGCGGAACAGATTGGCCGGGTTGATCACACTGATATCCACGCTAGCCACATCGAATTTCGCCGGGCTAATCTGGCACGCTAGCGTGCGCTTCCAGATCATTTCATAAAGTCGGGCCTGTTCCGTGCTCAACTGGTGCCGCACACTTTCCGGGGTGCGGAAAATCGACGTAGGACGAATGGCTTCATGGGCTTCCTGCACATTCTTCGATTTGCTTTTGTAGTGCACCGCTGATTTTGGAAGGTACTCACTTTCGAAATTTTTTCTCACGTAATCTCGAATTTCTGCGATCGCTTCATTAGCCAGCGAGAACGAATCAGTACGCATGTAGGTAATAAGTCCTACGCTTGTGCCCCCGAGGTCCACGCCTTCGTACAATTGCTGAGCGACGCGCATGGTCCGCCCGGTCGTCATATTAAGTTTGCGCACCGCTTCCTGCTGAAGCGTGGAGGTGGTAAACGGAGGTGCTGGTGAACGCTGTTTGCTCTTTTTGTCGACCTTGGCGACTCGCCCCTCTTTTGCGATGCTCAATTCCTGAATGATTTTTTGCTGTGCGCTTTCGCTCCCGATAGTGAACTGTTCCAGTTTCTCGCCACCATATTGGACTAGCCGCGACGAGAATTTTTGTTTCTCTTTGTGGCTGTCAAGGTGAATAGTCCAGTATTCCTGCGAATGGAACGTCTCGATTTCCTGTTCTCGTTCCACAATTAGACGCAACGCCGGGCTTTGCACGCGGCCCGCGGACAAACCCGGCCGAATCTTGCGCCACAACAATGGCGACAGATTGAATCCGACCAAGTAGTCGAGCGCGCGGCGCGCCTGCTGCGCATTGACTAGCGCCATGGATATTTCGCGGGGATCCTTAATTGCGGACTTGACCGCGGATTCGGTAATTTCGTAAAAGACCACGCGCTGAGGCGGCTTGTTTTTCAGTAGATTCTTGGATCTGAGGATTTCAGCAATGTGCCAGGCGATGGCTTCGCCCTCGCGATCCGGGTCGGTAGCGAGAAACACTTTACCGGCCTTGGCAACCGCTTTGGCAATGGCGTCAACGTGTTTGTGATTGCGCGCGACCAATTGGTATTTCATTGCGAAGCCATGAGCAGTATCTACTGCACCCTGCTTGGGTACTAAGTCGCGTACGTGGCCGAATGAGGCGAGGATTTCGAAATCGCGGCCTAAATATTTTTTTAGCGTCTTGGCCTTGGACGGTGATTCGACGATCAGCAAATTACTGGACATGCGCTATCAACGGCGGGAATAAAGCGCAAGATGATAAAAACTATTTGCACCGATAGCAAGAAATTTGCGTCAAGAGGTACCTAAGGAACGACAGCGTGGAATTAATGCAGCCGTTGATATAAACCGCCAGGAAGTGCAGCTACACGGCCGGCAAGTTCGAGTTTCAGGAGTATCGCAGTAACTGCATCAGGGGATAACTGGCTGCGTGCGCAAAGAGTGTCAATGTTGCAAGGGTCAAATCCGAGATAATCGAGCAGCGGCGAAGCTCCTCCCTCCGCCCCGGCCGCTGTTGTTGTGTCTTGGGTTTTTTGCCAGCCAATTTCTTCGAGAATATCTTGCGCGCTTTCGGCGAGCTTCGCCCCTTGCTTAATTAATCCATGGCAGCCCTTGGAAAGCGGAGAATGGATCGACCCTGGAATGGCAAATACCTCCCGGCCCTGTTCCAGGGCGAGTCGCGCAGTAATTAGCGACCCACTGGAGAGCGCGGCTTCCACTACGAGACAACCCCGGGCCATGCCGCTGATGACGCGGTTGCGCCGCGGAAAATTACTACCGATCGCGGGTGTTCCCAGCGGAAACTCGGAGACCAGCGCACCGTTCTCGGCAAGGAAATGCGCCAAATCACGGTTTCGCCCCGGATAAACAATATCCAGTCCCGTGCCGACTACTGCAATGCTGGAACCGGCGCCCTTGAGTCCGCCCCGATGTGCAGCCGCATCGATGCCCAAAGCTAGGCCGCTCAAAATGGTAAGTCCGGCATCGCTTAGATTACGCGCAAAACTCTCGGCATTGGCAATTCCTTGCGGAGTGGCATTGCGGCTGCCGACTATCGCCAGCGCCGGAGAGTTGAGAAGCGCGCGCCTGCCTTTGACATAGAGCAATAACGGCGGATCGGAAATTTGCAGCAGCAGCTTGGGATAGTCTTCATCAGCCAGCGTGACCAAGTGGTTTTGGTCCTCTGCAAGCCATTGGAGCGCGGGCAGAATGGCACTTTGCTCCACGCCTTCGGCGATGCTGCGCGCGATGTTGCTGGAAACGACACGCGAAAGTTCGGAATGGGTCGCGCAGAAAATGTTTTGAGGTTCTTTAAAAGCCGAGAGAAGCTTGCGGCACGAGTCATTTCCCAGCCCAGGCACTAGGCTTAACGCAAGCCAGTTTTCCGTGTCCTTGTCGGGCTGCATATGCTGACAGCCAAGCGGAAAGTTAATTCAAGGCGTTTGCGCCACGTCCAACACATGCACCGGGCGCGTGATCTGCATTATTAGGGCGTAGGAGACTTTTTGGAAGGTACGAAATACCAACAACAGCCCGTAGCGTTGATCGGGAATGCGTAGAATGACTTCACCCCTCTGGTTTTTGACTGGTGGCGAGCGGCGGTAAATTGCCAGCACATGTCCTTTCTCAATACCGTCACGCGTTCCCTTGTTGAGGGTAACGATGGCATCTTGCCCGACTTCAGATATCCCACCATAAGCCGAAATAATGCGTGCCCTGATCAGCTTTTCCGGTGCATGCGGTACGTAATTATCGATCGACTCCTTGCTGGCCATGACCAGACGGTCCCCGGTATTTATTTCCTGCACGGATTTAGTGATTTCGATGGGACTGGCCGTACCCACTCTATCCTCGAATTCAACGACTTTTGCTTCGCCGAGATAAATGGCCTCATACCCCAGGACTTCCCGAGTATCCGGATCAATAAGGGTCTTGCCGGGACGGTAAATTTGCCAGTCCACCCCCTGGTTTTTGGTCACTCTGTACACATATGCACGGGCGCCTCCGCCCAACACCACACGGTCGTCCTCAGTGGCGACGATACGCGGCGCGTTGTTAAGGCCGCCCGATTCGATGACTAACGGCTGGCTTAGAAAGGGTTCGATCGCAGCTCTTGGGATGGTGGGTATCGCGGCGCGCTCCCTGGCCTCTACGCGAACTTGCGGGCTTAGCTTAACAGTTTCCCTGCCTCCGACGACGCCCCCGACGACGCCCCCGCCAACCTCCTCCCCTCTTACCAAATGTAGGGTGGGAGCTTGGCGCGACAGATCAAGCACGATAATATCACCCGGGTAAATAAGGTGCGGGTTGTTGATTTGCTCCCGGTTCATACCCCAGACCTGTGGCCATTGCCAAGGATCCTTCAGAAAACGCTTCGAGATGCCCCACAAGGTGTCACCCTTGACTACAACGTAACGATCCGGAGGATTGTCCTGCAAGCGAATCGATTCTTTTGGTGCTGCTTCAACAGGCTCGCCCGCTGCGGCTTGCGCAGGTACATCGGTCACCTGCGCGGGCTCCTCCGCTGCGGCTAGCGCAGACACCAGACCCGAAATCAGAATCAGCGATATAATATTTTTATCAGTCATCGGATTCCCCGCGGTAATTCAAATCTGAGATTCTGGGACACTTTAAGTGTACCATACTCCATTAGAAATCAGCAGTTAGTATAAATTCTGCATGTGGTTTATTAAATTAGCAAGCGAAAATGGCACTTTTGAGAATTCTGCAATATCCCGACCCGCGCCTGCATACCGTAGCAAAACCCGTTGTAACGGTGAATGAAGAGATACGAAAGCTGGTGGCCGACATGGCGGAAACAATGTACGCCGCGCCAGGCGTAGGTTTGTCTGCGACTCAAGTGGATGTGCATAAGCAAGCAATCGTGATCGACGTTTCGGAGACGCATGACCAGCTGCTGACGTTTATCAATCCTGAGATTCTCGCGAGCAGTGGCGTCTCCGATTGCGAGGAAGGCTGCCTCTCAGTACCGGGAATTTTCGAGAAAGTAAAGCGTGCGGAGCGCGTCACGGTCCGGGCGCTGGATAATGAGGGTAAAACCTTCACGCTGGATGCCGATGGAATGCTCTCCGTTTGCATTCAGCATGAGATTGATCATCTAAAAGGTAAAGTATTCGTCGAATATCTTTCCCGCCTCAAGCAAGCGAGAATTCTCAACAAGCTGAAAAAAATGCGGCGCAAAATAATGTAATGAAGGTAATCTTCGCGGGTACCCCGGAATTTGCTGCGTGCGCATTGGAACAATTACTCCGCTCCGGCTTCAAAATAGTGCTAGTACTCACTCAGCCCGATCGGCCCGCCGGACGCGGCATGAAAGCCAAAGCAAGCGCGGTCAAACGGCTGGCATTAAAACACCGACTTGATCTGATGCAGCCGCAAACGCTGAAAGATCCCGGGTTGCTAGAGACAATGAACCGGCTTTCCCCGGATGTGATGGTGGTTGCCGCATACGGATTGATTTTGCCGAATGCGGTGCTACAGCTACCGCGCCTGGGTTGCATCAATATTCATGCATCGCTGCTGCCGAAATGGCGAGGTGCGGCGCCGATTCAGCATGCGTTACTTGCGGGGGATACGGAGACCGGCATCAGCATTATGCAGATGGATGAGGGTATGGATACCGGGCCGGTATTGTTGCAAACCCGTATGAAGATTGCAGCAGATGAAACGGCGCAGACCTTACATGACAGGCTCGCGCGACAAGGGGGAGAAGCTATCGTGCGCGTGCTGCGCGAACTTGAGCGGGGCGAGTTGCATCCCCAGCGCCAGGCGCAACGAGGCGCAAGTTACGCTGCCAAACTGGGGAATGCTGATGCGCAGATCAATTGGCAAAACGAGGCAGTGCAAATTGAACGCGCCGTGCGCGCATTTAATCCCAACCCCGGAGCTTACACCACGTTAAATGGCAAAATCATGAAAATCTGGAAAGCGCGGCTCGAGGACCACGTTGGAGGGAAACCTGGAGAAATTGTGAGCGTAGAAAGAGACAGTATTGTAGTTGCGTGCGGGGTGGGAGCGATGCGTATTGAGGAAGCGCAAAGGGCGGGGGGCAAGCGCATGCCTGCAAGGGAATTTCTGCAAGGTTTTGAGCTCAAGCCTGGTAATTGTCTCGGTGCTTGAATTTTACTTAAAGCGCCACTATTTAAAAAATTGTTGTCTAAGGTGATCGAGATTTGCTAAGGAAACCGCAATGCTAACAAACTGGCTCAAGACTTCTTTGCTGATGGCAGCCGTAGTGGCGCTATTTGGTGTAGTCGGTAGTCTGCTCGGCGGTGGCACGGGCATGGTCGTCGCTCTGATTCTTGGCGGCGCAATGAATCTCTGGGTTTACTGGTTCTCGGACAAAATAGTGCTCAGGATGTACCATGCTCGGGAAGTAGATGAGAACAGCGCACCGCGGCTCTACGATACCGTGCGCGAACTGGCGCAAAGCGCGCATCTTCCGATGCCAAAGGTCTACGTGATCGATGAGGCGCAGCCTAATGCCTTTGCCACCGGCAGGAACCCCGAACATGCCGCGGTGGCCGCTACGACCGGAATTTTGCAGTTGCTCACACCACGCGAGTTACGGGGTGTGCTGGGGCACGAATTGTCGCACGTTAAGCACCGCGATATTCTAATTTCGACTATTTCCGCGACAATCGCCGGAGCGATCTCGTCTATGGCGCAGCTGGGCCTGCTTTTTGGTGGAAGCAGCCAGAATGAGCGCAATGTGCACCCGCTGGTGGCATTGCTTATTATGATCGTAGCGCCGCTTGCCGCGGTGTTAATACAACTGGCAATCTCCAGGTCTCGTGAATTCGACGCTGACCGGAGTGGCGCTGAAGTCTCGGGTGATCCACAAGCGTTGGCGTCCGCCCTGGAAAAAATCGAGCGGTACGCCCGCGGTCAGCCTATGGCAGCGGCGGAATTGCATCCCGAGACCGCGCAGATGATGATCATCAACCCGCTCTCTGGAGGTGGTGTACAAGGGTTGTTTAGTACTCATCCCTCAACTGAAGAACGCATCGCCCGTCTTTTGGCTATGGCGAAAGCGTAAACCGCGCCGGCGGCGAATGCGATGGTTGAAGTGCAGCGCTTGGCTAGCCTCGCCGTGAGCCAGGTTCTGGCCGGCCGGAATCTGTCGCAATTTCTTTCCTCTTTGTGGCAACGTTATCCAGGGTTGAGCCCGCGGCAACGCGCAGCTGTCCAAGATTTGAGTTGCGGCACGCTACGGTATTACGGACAGCTGCAGGTTTTGCTTGAATACTTCCTAAAAGTACCTCTGCGCGATCAGCGGCTGCATGCATTGATTTTGGTTGGCTTGTATCAGTTGCGGCACACCAGGGCCGCCCCGTATGCGGTGGTAGACCATGCAGTGAAAACCGCCGCCGCGCTCAATCAGCGGCATGCAATGGGGCTAGTGAACGCAATATTGCGCAACTTTTTGCGTAAACCGGAAACCGTGCAGGATCTAGCCGCGGCCCAGGAAGTCGCACGTTACTCGCATCCACAATGGTGGATCGACAAACTCAAAGTGCAATACCCGCGTGACTATGATGCTATCTTGACAGCCTCCAACCTCCATCCCCCGATGACCTTGCGCGTTAACCGCCGCGCTACGAACAAGCGGGATTATCTAGTGCAGCTCCAAAAAGCCGGCATTGAAGCGGAAGACCTTGGCGGTGAAGCGCTGTTACTCAAGCATGCGGTTCCCGTGAAGGATCTCCCGGGTTTTGCCGAGGGCATGGTTACGGTTCAAGATGCCGCAGCACAGTTGGCGGCGCCGCTACTGGATGCAAAACCTGGAATGCGAGTGCTTGATGCATGTGCCGCCCCGGGGGGCAAAAGCACGCATATCCTGGAACTGGGCGATTTTGAGCTTACTGTGCTGGATAATGACGCCGACCGCTTGCGCCGCGTTGAAGACAATTTGCGAAGGTTAAAGCTTGAAGCTCGTGTCATTTGCGGCGATGCTGCGAATCCGCGAAGTTGGTGGGACGGCAGGCCGTTCCAGCGCATCCTCGCCGATGTTCCCTGTTCAGCTTCAGGGGTGGTGCGTCGTCACCCAGACATCAAGTGGTTGAGACGTGAAACCGACATTGCGCAGTATGTCGTTGCGCAGCGGCGCATCTTGGATTCATTATGGCAATGCCTGGATATAGGTGGTAAATTGCTGTATGTTACGTGCTCGGTTTTTGCCGAAGAAAACGGCCGGCAAGTCGACGCATTTCTTGAACGGCACCGCAACTCCGAGCTTCTGCCGCTCAACACGCAAAGTCAATTATTACCCGACAGCCAGCACGATGGTTTTTTCTACGCCCTGCTCCGCAAGACTTAGGCGGTTTTTGATCTTGCCGCGCTGGCACAGAATTACCTACGCGGTGGTGTTCTGGCTTGCTCTAGCTCCAGGAACTTCGTTCGCTGAAGGCATCCAGGTGCGCAGCGCGCAGCTGGAAGCGGATTCAGACGGATACCGACTCAGCGCGGAATTCGATATCAGTTTTACGCATACGCTGGAAGACGCGCTGAATAAGGGAGTCGCATTATATTTCGTGACAGAGTTTGAATTGGTGCGCCCGCGATGGTATTGGTTCGATGAAAAAGTTGTGGTGCTGCATCAGCAATTCAAGCTGAGCTACAACGCGCTCACCCGGCAGTATCGTTTGAGCGTAGGCGCGCTGTTTCAGAATTACGCTACTCTGGACGAAGCGGTGAACGTAATGAGTCAATTGCATAACCGTCTGGTTGCGGATAAGGACGCGCTACAAAAAGACCAGAAATATACCGCAGCATTGCGCATGAAGCTCGACCTGTCCCAGCTGCCAAAGCCGTTCCAGGTGAATGCGCTGGCGTCGAACGATTGGACTCTGAGTTCCGATTGGTACCGATGGGAGATCACGCCGTGAGCTGGAGCGAGGAATGAAATACTTCCTGATCCTGTGTCTAGGACTTGGGGCGGTTTTGCTGTTTTTGCTCTCCACCGCAAGTGCCAATACGGCTTTGTTCGCCCGGAATTATCCTTTACTTCTGGCGCTGAACGGCGTGACAGCATTGTGTCTTTTGGGCTTGGTATTTTATCAGTTGTCGGTGCTGCGCAAGAAACTCGCGGCCCGCGTATTCGGCTCAAAACTTACTTTGCGTCTGGTGTTGTTTTTCTCGCTGATGGCAGTGCTGCCCGGCGCCCTGGTGTACGGTGTCTCGGTGCAGTTTCTGGCGAAGAGCATCGAGTCTTGGTTCGATGTGCGCGTAGACAAGGCGCTGGAAGGCGGCTTGAGTCTGGGGCGTACGACGCTTGACAATATGCTCAAGGACCTGAACAAGAAAGCTGACATGGCAGCATTATCGCTTTCCGAAACGCCTGCGGCCGAGCTCCTCACCGCGATAAACAACTTGCGCGAACAACTCGGGGTGCAGGAAGCCGCATTGTTCACCCCGCGCGGTAATATAATCGCTTTTTCAACTAGCGAGCGCGGTGTCTTGATGCCGGATTTACCGAACACCATTTTGCTCAAGCAACTTCGGCAGCAGCAAGCGTATAGCAGCATTGATACTATTCCGGGCAAAGGTCTTTATCTGCGCGTGGTCGTCCCGGTTAACGTGCTGAGTCTCAGCGATGACATGCGCGTACTACAACTGTTGCAGCCCGTGCCACGTCAATTGGCGCAAGATGCCGAAACCGTGCAGGCAGTGTACCGCGATTACCAAGAACTTTCGCTCTCCCGACTCGGATTAAAACGGCTTTATGCTTTGACGCTCACCCTCACGCTACTGCTCGCCTGGCTCTCAGCGCTAGCGCTGGCATTTCTCATCAGTGAACGCTTGAGCGCCCCGCTTGAAGTTTTAGCTGAGGGAACCCGCGCCGTTGCACAAGGGGATTTCAGCCAACGGCCGCCTGTGAAAAGCCGCGATGAACTCGGAATATTGATGCAGTCGTTCAATGTGATGACAAGTCAGTTATCCGATGCCAGAGCTGCCGCGGAACGGCATCAGGAGCAACTGCAAACCGCCAAGGCTTACCTGGAAAGTGTGCTTGCCAATTTATCGGCAGGAGTGTTGGCCTTCGACGAAAATTTCAAGCTGCGTTCGGCAAACCTCAGTGCGGTCCATATACTGGAAGCCGACTTCGACCAACTGCAGGGGTCCGGCTTGGAAGAATGGGGCACGGGCAACATTGCACTGCGCAGCCTGAGCGAGCAAATTCTCTCTTCGTTTAAGCAATCTTCTGCTGACGAATGGGAGAAACAGATAGAATATCCGGGAAAATCCGGGACTCGCGTGCTGCTGTTGCGTGGCAGCAACCTTTATCGCGCGGCGCAATCCGGTTATGTGGTGGTGTTTGATGACATCACCCATTTGTTGCAGGCGCAGCGCGATGCGGCCTGGGGCGAAGTGGCGCGACGGTTGGCACATGAAATTAAAAATCCGCTCACGCCCATCCAGCTCTCTGCTGAACGGCTCAAGCATAAGTTAGCGGATAAGCTCGACAAACCGGATTTGGAAATCTTGAAACGCTCGACGCAAACAATTATCAGCGAGGTTGCGGCCATGCAAAACATGGTAAATGCATTCAGCGATTACGCACGCTCCTCCGAAACTAGCCTTCAGCTAATTGATCTCAATGATTTATTGCGCGAAGTGCTGGCCCTTTATGAATCGCCGGCGTTAACTATCAAGCTGGATCTTGCATCCAGGCTCCCAAGAGTCATGGGCGACAAGACCCAGCTCCGCCAAGTTATCCATAATTTATTGCAAAACGCCCAGGACGCGCTGGCTGAAGTGCCCTCGCCGAGCATTATGGTGCGCACCGAAACGTACGGCAGCCACATACAACTGAGCATCCAAGATAACGGCAGCGGATTTCCAGAACAGCTGATGACGCGGCTGTTTGAGCCCTATGTGACCAGTAAGCCTAAGGGGACCGGGCTAGGGCTTGCTATCGTCAAGAGGATCGTGGACGAGCACAGCGGTGTTATTCGCATCGAAAACATCAAACCGCACGGAGCTTGCGTCAGCATTTCGTTGCCGCTGGCGCGCGCAGCATGAGAAAACCCTAGATGGCAACTAACCAAATTTTGGTGGTAGACGACGAAGTGGGCATTCGCGAGTTGCTCTCGGAAATCCTCGAAGATGAAGGTTATCAGGTCAAGCTCGCTGAAAATGCGAGTCAGGCGCGAGCCCAGCGCATGGAAATGCGCCCCGATCTGGTATTGCTGGATATCTGGATGCCGGATACCGACGGAATAACACTGCTCAAGGAATGGGCGAGCAACGGGCTACTAACCATGCCGGTGGTGATGATGTCCGGACACGGTACTATCGATACGGCTGTGGAGGCAACGCGCATCGGCGCAGTTGATTTCCTCGAAAAACCTATCGCGATGCAGAAACTACTAAATACAGTGGGGCAAGCGCTCAAGCGCGGCACGGCCCAATCCCAGCAATTGCTTTCGCTGGCGAGCCTTGGCAAGTCGCCAAGAATCGCTGACCTCAAAAAACGCATGGAACAGATCGCCAATGTCAACCTGCCATTATTGCTGGTTGGGGAAGTTGGCTGCGGGGTCGAGCTGTGCGCGCGGTTTCTGCACCAGCCGAACACGCCGTGGGTTGCTCTTGAAAATCACGCGCAGCTGGTTGACGCCCCCTTAGATTTGCTGCAGCAAGCGCATGATGGATTGCTGTTCATAGGCGAGATTGGGGACCTTACTAAACAAGAACAAAAGGGGCTGATGCTGCTCATCAGCAAGGTCGGAAAGTACAACGTGCGACTTGTTTGCGCCACTGCAAAGCTCCTCCCAGAATTGGTGGGCCAGGGTATATTTGACGGCGGCCTGTACCAGTTGCTCAGCGTGCTCAGTCTTGGTGTACCCAGCCTGCGCGAACACCGTGAGGACATTCCCGATCTCGCAAGGCTCATGTTGTCACGATGTGTCGAAGCAGGTGAAGCGCCGTTGCGCGAATTCAGCACTTCAGCGCTTAACACATTGCGCAATTACTCTTGGCCCGGCAACCTGATTCAGTTGGAAAACGCGGTAAAGACTTTGGCGCTCACTTCGCTCGAGAGGGAAATCAGTGTCAACGAAGTCAACCGCGTGCTATCACAATTTGACATTGAACCGCGGGTGGCGGACCATGCGCTACCCCTGGACGTCGGTCTGCGTGAAGCGCGAGAAGCGTTTGAACGAGTCTACTTCAGGCACCACATTAACAAAGAGCGAGGCAACATGAGCCGGATCGCTGAAAAAGTAGGGTTGGAGCGCACCCACCTGTACCGCAAGCTGAAACAACTTGGCATCAAGATGGGAAGGCGCAATCAGGAACAATAAGTATCGGCCAAGAATTGCTCTACCGCGTTAAACACTCCGTTATATAATTCAACCAGGTATGCTCAATTTCCAAGCTCGGGAGTTGGGCACTATTCGTCAGCTGCCACTTGTCTAAAGGCAATCAGGATCGGTCACCGCAATATGCGTTCCATTATATTTGAGACTCTGAAATGGCAACACGGAACGATCTGACCAACGCCATTCGTGCGCTGGCAATGGACGCCGTGCAGAAAGCGAATTCCGGTCACCCGGGAATGCCGATGGGGATGGCCGATATCGCCGAGGTGTTGTGGAACCACCATTTGCGGCATAACCCAGCCAATCCCAAATGGCCGGATCGCGACCGTTTCGTACTCTCCAATGGCCACGGTTGCATGCTTCAGTACGCGCTCTTGCACCTTTCCGGCTACGACCTGCCTATGGAGGAACTGAAGCAATTCCGGCAACTTCATTCGAAGTCCCCGGGACACCCCGAATACGCATGTACTCCAGGGATTGAAACTACTACAGGTCCTCTTGGCCAGGGCCTTGGCAATGCAGTGGGCATGGCAATTGCGGAAAAGGTGCTCGCCTCTACCTTCAACCGACCCGGTTTCGACATCGTCAACCACCACACGTATGTATTCGTGGGCGATGGCTGTCTGATGGAAGGCATTTCGCACGAAGCCTGCTCGCTTGCCGGCACCTTGGGGCTTAACAAGCTCGTCGCCTTTTACGATGACAATGGGATTTCGATCGACGGCAACGTCAAAGGGTGGTTTACCGACGATACTCCCAAGCGCTTCGAAGCCTACGGATGGCATGTGATTCCCAATGTGGACGGTTATGATAGCGCGGCAATCGATGCGGCGATCCGTGCCGCCCGGCAAATCGACGATAGGCCGACCTTGATATGCTGTAAGACAGTGATCGCCAAGGGGGCGCCTCATAAGGCTGGCACGCATGAGGCGCATGGAGCAGCATTGGGCGAAGCGGAAGTAGCTGCCACCCGCGCCAATATCGGCTGGAATTATCCGCCATTTGAAATCCCAAAAGACGTATACGAGGGTTGGGATGCGCGTAGCCGCGGAGCCAAGCTTGAAGCGGATTGGCAGCGCAAGTTTGGCGAGTATGCATTACAGTTTCCACATGAAGCAGCCGAGTTCCAACGACGCATCAATGGCGAACTTCCCGCCGCTTGGCGGGATCATGTGAAGCAGCTTATCTCCCGAGTGAATGAAAAAGCAGAGAGCATTGCCACCCGCAAGGCTTCGCAGAATGCGATTGAAGGCTTGGCGCCGCTGCTACCCGAGTTGATCGGCGGCTCCGCAGATCTCACCGGCTCGAATCTCACGATGTGGTCAGGTTCGAAAGCTGTCGATAAGAAAACTGGCGGCAATTACATTTATTACGGTGTGCGCGAATTCGGCATGACCGCCATAACGAGCGGATTGGCGCTGCATGGCGGCCTAATCCCTTATGCGGGGACCTTCCTTATATTTTCTGATTACGCGCGCAATGCGCTGCGCATGGCCGCGTTGATAAAAGTTCGCGCGATTTTTGTGTTCACCCATGATTCCATCGGGCTTGGTGAAGACGGGCCGACACATCAGGCGGTGGAACAAGCTGCAACCCTGCGCTATATACCCAACATGGACGTATGGCGTCCCTGCGATACCGTGGAATCGGTAGTGGCCTGGGCGCAGGCAATCGAGCGCAAAAGCGGGCCTTCGTGTCTGTTGCTTACGCGTCAGAACGTGCCGTTCCTAAAACGAGACGTCACCACGATCACAAACATCGCGAAGGGTGGCTACATTCTTTCCGAAGCCTCAGCAGGAAATCCGCGCGCGGCAATTCTAGCGACTGGGTCGGAAGTGGCGCTGGCGATGAGCGCACAAAAAGCCCTTGCCGAAGAAGGCGTCCCGGTACGGGTGGTGTCAATACCCTGTACCTCCGTTTTCGACCGTCAGAAGGACGCTTATAAATCCGAGGTCCTGCCCAAGGGGGTGGCACGTGTGGCTGTCGAAGCGGGTGTCACCGATTACTGGCGCAAATATGTTGGGTCGGAAGGCGCGGTGGTCGGAATAGACCGCTTTGGCGAGTCTGCTCCCGCGGCAGATTTGTTCAAATACTTCGGATTTACAGTGGAAAACGTGGTGAATGCAGTGAGGAGCGTCATAAAAATTTGATATTCGTCAAATGCGGCCGCACACTGACGCGCTAAGCTTCAAACTAAAACGACAAGCAAGGCGCACGGAGTCGGAATAACGACGTGGTAAACGCAGTAACTAGCGGTGCTTGAGCCCACTATGCGGCGCGCTTCGGGCGCCCGCTATTGGAAAATATTAATTTTTTCCTGGAGCAAAAACGATGGCCATTCGTATCGCTATTAACGGCTACGGACGCATCGGCCGCAATATTTTGCGCGCGCTGTATGAATCCGGACGCAACCGGGAGATCACGATTGTCGCCATCAACGATTTGGGTGACGCCGAAACCAATGCGCATCTTACCCGCTATGACACGGTGCACGGACGATTTCAGGGCAGCATTGAAGTGGCAGGTGATGCCATGATTATCAACGGCGAGCGAATTAAGGTACTCGCGATTCGCAATCCCGCCGAATTGCCATGGAAAGACTTGGGCATTGACATGGTGCACGAATGCACAGGACTTTTCACCAGCAAGGAAAAAGCCTCCGCTCACATTAAAGCCGGAGCGAAGAAAGTTATCATTTCTGCTCCGGGGGGCAAGGATGTGGATGCAACGGTTGTCTACGGGGTCAACCACGGAAATCTGAAAGCTTCCGACACAGTAATTTCGAACGCATCCTGTACTACGAATTGCCTTGCTCCGCTTGCGAAAGTGCTGCACGAGAAAATCGGAATTGTGAGCGGCTTGATGACAACCGTGCACGCCTATACCAACGACCAAGTGTTGATTGATTCGTATCACAAAGACCTACGCCGCGGCCGCTCTGCCACCATGTCGATGATCCCGACCAAAACCGGTGCAGCAGCAGCATTGGGACTGGTGCTGCCCGATCTTAAGGGCAAGCTCGATGGTTTCGCAGTGCGCGTACCGACCCTCAATGTTTCGCTGGTAGATTTGACCTTCACCGCGAAGCGCCCCACTACTGTCGAAGAAGTGAACGCTGTGATGAATCAGGCTTCGCTGGGAGAATTGAAGGGTATTATTGGCTACAACAATTGGCCGCTAGTTTCGATAGATTTCAATCATGATCCTGCGTCTTCGATCTTCGATGCTTCTCTTACCAAAGTCGCCGGCGGCACGCTGGTAAAGGTACTGTCCTGGTATGACAACGAGTGGGGATTTAGCAACCGCATGCTGGACGTGACGGTTGCCTGGATGAATGCGAAATGAAGCCAGTTTCTGATCGCCGCTCGTTGCGGCGGAGGCTAACATCGCGTCGCGATGTTAAGCGGGAGCAAGCCTGCGCCCGAAGCCACAACGCTCGTGATTTAGCAACCGCATGTTGGATGTAACGGTTGCTTGGATGAGTGCGAAATGATCCGGCAATGACTGTCTTGAAGATGACCGATCTTGATCTTGCGGGCAAACGGGTGCTGATCCGCGAAGATTTAAATGTGCCGCTGAAAAACGATGAGGTGGCGGATGATACGCGCATCCTGGCTTCGTTGCCGACCATTGAGTACGCGCTCAAGGCGTCCGCAAAAGTCATGGTGATGTCCCATTTGGGGCGGCCTGAAGAAGGAAAGTACGATGAACACTATTCGCTAAAGCCAGTAGCGCGGCGTCTTTCCCGGCTTTTGGGGAACGAAGTCAGGATTGAGAAAAATTGGTTGAACGGAGTCGAAGTTGCAGCGGGTAATTTGGTTCTGCTTGAAAACGTGCGCTTCATCAAAGGCGAAAAGAAAAACAGCGACGAGCTCGCGCAGAAAATGGCGGAGCTTTGCGATATCTATGTGATGGATGCTTTCGGGGTTGCGCATCGTGCCCAAGCGTCGACGCAAGGCGTTGCGAAGTATGCCAAGATCGCTTGTGCCGGTCCCCTGCTTTCCGCGGAACTGGACGCGCTTGGAAAAGCGCTGGAAAACCCGAGACGGCCACTCGTTGCCATAGTAGGGGGCGCGAAAGTCTCGACCAAGCTCACCGCATTGAGGGCTTTGGGCAAGCTGGTGGACCAACTGATCGTGGGCGGCAGCATGGCCAATACTTTCATACTTGCAGCAGGCCACAGTATCGGCAAATCGCTTGCAGAACCGAATTTGGTGGGCGAAGCCCGCGAAATCATTGAAGCGGCGCACGCCAAAGGTGGCGAGGTACTGATTCCGCAGGACGTAGTATGCGCCAAGGAATTTTCCGCTACCGCCAAAGCCATTGTAAGAGAGATTGAAGAAGTCGCTGCTGACGACATGATCATGGATGTTGGGCCAAAAACCAGCGATAGGATTGCGCGAATAGTGGCGAAAGCCGGCAGCATTGTGTGGAACGGGCCGATCGGCGTATTTGAATTTGATCAGTTCGGCGTTGGCACTAAGGCGCTGGCCAAAGCCATTGCGGATTCGAAAGCGTTTTCCATCGCGGGCGGTGGAGAGACGTTAGCTGCACTGGCGAAATACGGTATGGCCGGCAAAATTTCTTATATTTCTACCGGCGGCGGCGCGTTTCTGGAGTTTTTGGAGGGCAAGAAACTGCCGGCAGTGGAAATTCTTGAGCAACGTGCAAAGCGGTGAGGCGTAACAGGTCGTCAAGTTTATTCAACTGAACATGCTTCCCTGCCAACGATAGTATATGCGCAGAACTAAAATTGTTGCGACTCTCGGACCCGCATCCGGTGAAGAGAAGGTGCTTCAGCGGATGATAAACGCCGGGGTAGATGTGGTGCGCATGAATTTTTCCCACGGTACCGCACAAGACCATTTGCAGCGGGCCGAGGTGGTGCGCATAACGGCACGGAAAGCGGGTCGCACGGTTGGCATCATTGCCGATTTGCAAGGGCCTAAAATCCGCATAGGTAAGTTCGAGAGGGGGAAAATCACCCTCCAAACCGGCCACCGATTTATTCTCGATACCAGTGATGCGCTAGGCAACGAAGAACGGGTAGGGCTGGATTACAAGGAGCTGCCGCGCGATGTCGTCCCGGGCTCGGTACTGCTGCTCGATGACGGGCGCATGGCGCTCGAGGTGAAGGCGGTACACGGCAATGAGATCGACTGCAACGTGAGGCACGGCGGAGTGTTGTCGGACAACAAGGGCATCAACCGGCAAGGCGGAGGCCTGACTGCGCCGGCCCTTACTGATAAGGACAAGCAAGACATTAAAACCGCTGTTCAGCTCAAAGCAGATTATCTGGCGGTGTCCTTTCCCAAAAGCGGGGCCGACATGCAGTTGGCCCGGCAGCTGCTGCGCGACGCCGGGGGCCATGCATTACTGATTGCCAAGATCGAAAGGGCGGAAGCGATCCCCGCGTTGCAGGAAATCCTGAACGCATGTGACGGCATCATGGTGGCGCGCGGAGATCTTGCCGTGGAAGTCGGCGACGCAGCGGTGCCGGCATTGCAAAAACGCATGATTCGAGTCGCGCGGGGAATGAACAAACTCACCATTACCGCGACACAAATGATGGAGTCGATGGTAGAAAGCCCGATTCCCACCCGCGCCGAAGTTTCGGACGTGGCGAATGCGGTACTGGACGGCACTGACGCCGTTATGCTGTCTGCGGAAACCGCGACCGGCAGGTTTCCGGTGGAGTCGGTTGAAGCTATGAGCCGCGTCTGTTTGGAAGCTGAAAAATCGTCCGAAGTGGCGCTGGATCGCGACTTCTTGGATCGCGTCTTTACGCGTATTGACCAGTCGATTGCAATGGCCGCGCTGTTTACGGCGTATCATCTGAAAATCAAGGCAATCGCAGCTCTCACACAGTCGGGCTCGACTGCGCTGTGGATATCGAGGCTCAACTGTGGCGTACCAATTTATGCGCTTACTACAGAAACCGCGACGCGCCACCGGGTGAGCTTGTTCCGCGATACTTACCCACTGATGCTGAAGTACACAGGCCACGATCGGCAACAATTACTGCGCGAGGTGGAAAAAGAGCTGCTCGATAACCACGTAGTACGCGAGGGCGATCTTATAGTGCTTACCATTGGCGAGCCCATCGGCAAGTCGGGGGGCACCAATACCATGAAAATCGTGAAAATAGGACAGCATCAGGAGGCATGACAAACAAGATTTTCTTGTGATTCACTGCTAGAATTTTTATAGGAGGTGCAGCACAAATGTACGAACGTGAACTTGAAAGCACAGCCGCCGCGATGGTGGCAAAAGGTAAAGGCATTCTTGCAATAGACGAAAGCACTGCCACGTGTAAAAAACGCTTTGACAGCATCGGCGTTGATTCCACGGTGGAGAACCGCCGTGCCTACCGCGAAATCCTGATAATGGCCCCCGGGGCAGCGCAATATATCAGTGGCATGATTCTTTATGATGAAACAATCAGGCAGTCTGCAGCGGACGGTACGCCGTTTCCGGTCGCTCTCAAGCGCCAAGGAATCCTCGCCGGGATCAAAGTGGACGCTGGCGCCAAGAAACTGGCCGGCGCGCCGGGAGAGAAGGTCACGGAAGGCTTAGACGGCTTGCGTGAGCGCCTTACGGAATATCGTGGCATGGGCGCGAGCTTCGCCAAATGGCGCGCGGTTGTCAGGATGGGCGAAGGAATTCCGAGCCCGTATTGCCTAGAGGTCAATGCGCATGCGCTGGCGCGGTATGCAGCGTTATGTCAGGAAGCCGGATTGGTGCCAATCGTCGAACCGGAAGTGCTAATGGATGGCAACCATACTATAGAGCGCTGTTTTGAGGTCACTGAAGCCACGCTGCGCAGCGTTTTCAGTGCACTTTATCTGCAGCGCGTGGCACTCGAACATATGGTACTCAAAGCGAGCATGGTAATTTCCGGAAGCGAATGCCCTGAGCGGGCGGGGGTTGAAGAGGTGGCCCAACAGACCCTGCAGTGCATGAAGCGCACGGTACCTACCGCCGTGCCGGGAATCGTGTTCCTTTCAGGTGGGCAAGGCCCCGAAGAGGCGACTGCGCATCTAAATGCCATGAATTTGTTGGGACCCAATCCCTGGCCTTTGAGCTTTTCTTATGGGCGCGCTTTGCAGGAGCCAGCACTCAAGACTTGGAAAGGACAGGCTGCAAATGCAGCGGCGGCGCAGAAAGCGCTTTACCACCGTGAAAAAATGAACGGCGCCGCCTGTCTTGGCCGCTATACCACGCAAATGGAAAAGGAAAGAGCTGCCGCTTAACGCAGCTCACTGTGCAGGAGCTAATGGAAGGCGCGTATGGCAAGCGGGATGCGCCGATTGCCAAACTGACGGTTGTATTGCCCAAACTCTCCAGCGAGCCGCGTGGCGCAGTCTGGACATTTCCCGTCCCGTGTGACGCGGTAACTCAATATGCGGTGCCAGTCGCGTACTATTAGGGCTACTTTGCAGCCGGTGCAGTAAGTGGTGCCGCCTTCTGTGTCGAAGACATTACCGGTATAGACGTATTGCAATCCTTCTTGCTGGGCGATGGCGCGCGCCCGGCTTAATGTTTGCGGCGGAGTCGCCGGCAGGTCGGTCATCTTGTAATCGGGATGGAATGCGGTGAAATGCAGTGGCACGTCCACTCCCAGCTCACGAGCGATCCACTGCGATTCATTGCGGATTTCCTCATCGCTATCGTTCTTACCGGGGATCAGCAGCGTGGTGATTTCGAACCAGACCCGGGTTTCATGCTTGAGGTATTTGAGCGTATCCAAGACGGGCTGTAACTGCCCCCCGCATAGCTTGAAATAAAATTCGTCGGTGAATCCTTTGAGGTCAACATTGGCCGCATCGATTTTAGAATAAAATTCCCGGCGCGGCGCATCGTGCATGTAACCTGCAGTGACCGCGACGGTCTTAATGCCGCGTGCGCGGCAGGCGTCTGCGACGTCCATGGCATATTCAGCGAAAATCACCGGGTCATTGTAGGTAAAAGCGATGCTCTTGCAATCATGATCCAGAGCGGCCTCGGCAATGGCATCCGCAGAGGCCGCATCTGCGAGAGTATCCATTTCCCGCGACTTGCTGATATCCCAATTCTGGCAAAATTTGCAGGCCAGGTTGCAGCCGGCAGTCCCGAAAGATAGCACGCTGGATCCGGGATAAAAGTGATTAAGCGGCTTTTTCTCTATGGGATCAATGCAAAAGCCGGAGGACCGGTCATAAGTGGTCAGCACCATAGCGTCATTCAGACGCTGGCGTACAAAGCACGCGCCGCGCTGGCCTTCGTGCAGTCGGCAATCGCGAGGACACAGATCGCACTGAATGCGGCCATCATCGAGTCGATGCCAATATTTTCCTGGATGGTTCATAAGAGCAGGTTTTCCTTGTCCTCGGATTCGCAGAACCTTATTACAGTATAGCGCGACAACTTGATATTCTCTGCCCAAAACGAAGTGGACAAGCCGGCTTTCTTTTTCAGTAATCCCATGAATGCTTCCGGTGTGGACAGACTTTCCCACATCTGCGGCAAAAAAGTGCTGCGCCAGTTTTGGTATTCGAAAATGATGCCGTCAATCGCGGGTCGCAACTGGTTCAGTGCATCTTGTTCGCTTACAAAACATATCCGTTCTAGCCCGGAAATCAGCGATACTTCGATGCACGTGTTATTTAACTCGTTATCGGTAAGCGGCTCAAAGCGCGGATCGTGAAAAGCCGCCGCCAGAGCATTGGCCTTGAGATCCGCGAGCAGCGAGCGCTGCGCCTGAAGCGAGCCGATACAGCCGCGCAGCTCGCCATTCATCTTCAGCGTGACGAAGCAAGCTTTTAGTTCCTGCAGCCATGGCGCCGATTCGTCCGCGCTAGTTTGCCGGCCCAACGCGCGACCGATGGTTGCTCGGGCGATGGGAAGAATTATTTGCACTGCGTTACTGTACATAAACCGAGCTCTCGTTAAATGCGAATGCAGCGTAACCTACGACCCGACTGCGATTGCCCGCCGTGTCGCCGGAATTGCGCAAGTCCAGGAGCTGGGGTTTGAGGTTATGGCGTTGCGCAGCGAGCAACAAGCCATTCACCGGCGATGCGCCGCAGGCTTGATGGTGGCTAACGGGCTCGCGCATATTTAATATAGTTTGTGCCGTTTCTTGGTCTAGCCGGCGCGCAGTTTCGTAAGGCAGGTAGTGCGAAAGGTCCGAACTGACCACGACCAAGGTTTCTGGGCCGCCCCATACCAAATCCAAGACATCGGCAATTTCCGCAGGTGCCGCGTCCCCGACCGCCAGCGGGACCAGAGTAAATTTCTCCAGCACAATCTGTAAAAAAGGCAGATGGACCTCCAACGAGTGTTCGGGAGTGTGGGCTGCTTTGCTTTGCACCACTTGCCGCAGTCGAGATATCGATTCTACGCAAGCTTCATCGACGGGAACCATCCCGAGAGGAGTGGCAAAAGCGCTGGCCTCGGGCACCGCCAAACCCCGCACCGACACAAAGTGCGCCGGCCCAAGTAATATCACTCGCTTGATTAATGCGCGGGCCGCTTGGAGCAGAGCATAGGCATTTGCCGCAATTGGGCCAGAATAGATATAGCCCGCATGCGGGGCGATGAGCGCCTTGGGAATTGAAGGCTCGGGTTGCTTTGCTGTGCGCAGCAAGGAATCAACCTCATGCGCTAGTGATTCACGCTGGCGCGGGTAGAAACTGCCAGAGACAGCAGCAGGACGAACCTGAATCATTGAGACTTGAGACCTTCAAATAAATATCGATGCAACAATTTCCCTTTATCTGGTGGCGTTATGGCAAATTTCAAGCAGGCCCCTTGCTCATCAGTTTAGACGCTTCTTTCAGCAAGTAATCCTTAAAAGCCTGCGCCACCTTGGAGAGGCGCTTTTGGCTACGATGCGCCACATGCCAGTGGCGCCGGATTGGGAATCCTTCCACATCAAGCAGCTTCAGCCGCCGTGTTTCCAGTTCCAACTCTACTGTATGCAGTGAGACGACACCCAAACCCATGCCTGCTTGTACTGCCTGTTTGATTGCCTCATTCGTACCCATTTCCATTCCAGGGTTAAGCTTAATGCGATGCTCTGCGAAAAAACGTTCCATCGCGCCACGGGTGCCGGAGCCCATTTCCCTCAGCAAAAACGTTTCTTGCTGCAGTTTGCCGACCGGAATTTTTCGTTGCTTGGCAAGGCGGTGATTGACAGGCGCAATCACCACCAACGGATTTTCCATGAACGATTCGGCGACGATGTCCGCGTCCTGAGGCGGCTGCCCAATGATTGCCAGATCGGTTTCGTTGTCCGCCAGTTGCTTGAGTACCGCCTCCCGATTGGAGACGTTCAGGCTCACGGCGACCTTTTTGTGCTGTTGGCAGAATTTGGCCAGCAGTTGTGGCGCAAAATAATTGGCGGTACTCACTACCGAAATATTGAGCTTACCTCGTTCGAGCCCCTTAATCTGATCGAGTACTGATTCCATTTCCGCAAGCTGCTCTGCAATCGCGCGGCTGTATTGAAACAGTTCTCGCCCGGCCTCGGCCATGTAAATGCGCTTGCCCATTTGTTCAAATAGCGGCAGCCCGATGTTGTCCTCCAGCTGTTTGATTTGCATCGAGACTGCGGGCTGCGACAAATAAAGCTCTTCCGCAGCGCGCGAAAAATTCAAGTGACGCGCCACTGCTTCGAACACACGCAACTGGCGCAACGTTAGATGCAGCATGACTGATAAGCCGTATTCAATTTAATAATGCTATAACAAAAATCTTATTATAACAATCAAAACACATGACTATCATTTATGATTAATTGGAGTACTATTATTCAGTTTGAACATCATTTTCAAGGAGATGCTCATGGGCGCGCCTGGCGCAGCAACGATCAAGGGCAAGGATCGCTACAAGGCGGGAGTCATCCCCTACAAGACCATGGGGTACTGGGAACCGAGCTATGAGCCCAAGGATACTGACCTCATAGCGCTGTTTCGCATCACACCGCAGGAAGGTGTTGATCCCGAGGAAGCTGCAGCTGCAGTAGCAGGCGAATCATCCACCGCTACCTGGACCGTGGTGTGGACCGATCGTTTAACGGCCTGTGAATATTATCGCGCTAAGGCCTACCGGGTAGATGCCGTGCCCAACAGCCCCGGACAGTATTTTGCCTATATTGCTTACGATCTGGATCTCTTTGAGCCGGGTTCAATCGCAAATCTCACCGCTTCCATCATTGGAAATGTGTTCGGTTTCAAGCCGCTTAAAGCGCTGCGCCTCGAGGACATGCGTATGCCGGTCGCCTATCTCAAGACTTTCGATGGTCCTCCCACCGGCATTGTGGTGGAACGAGAACGGTTGGATAAATTCGGGAGGCCATTGCTCGGTGCAACGACCAAACCGAAGTTGGGGCTTTCAGGAAAAAATTACGGACGCGTGGTGTACGAAGCACTGAAAGGCGGGCTCGATTTTGTTAAAGATGACGAAAACATCAATTCTCAGCCTTTTATGCACTGGCGCGATCGCTATTTGTATTGCATGGAGGCGGTAAATCGCGCTTCTGCCGAGACTGGCGAGGTCAAAGGGCATTACCTCAATATCACTGCGGCGACCATGGAGGACATGTACGAACGCGCTGCGTTGGCAAAAGACCTGGGCTCGTGCATCGTCATGATAGATCTTGTGATCGGCTACACGGCAATTCAGTCCATTTCCAAATGGGCGCGCAAAAACGACATGATTCTGCATTTGCACCGCGCGGGACATGGCACCTATACACGCCAGAAAACGCATGGGATCAGCTTTCGCGTGATCTGCAAATGGATGCGCATGGCAGGGGTGGATCATATTCACGCCGGCACCGTGGTAGGCAAGCTCGAAGGTGATCCCAACATGGTGCAGGGTTTCTACAATGTGCTACGCGAACCACACAATGAGGTTGATTTGCAGCGCGGCATTTTCTTCGAGCAGGACTGGGCAGGATTGCGCAAAGTCATGCCGGTGGCGTCCGGCGGTATTCATGCCGGGCAGATGCACCAGTTGATTCACTATCTGGGAGAAGATGTGGTTCTGCAATTTGGGGGCGGCACCATTGGTCATCCTATGGGTGTCCAGGCGGGCGCGACTGCCAACCGTGTGGCGCTGGAAGCGATAATTCAGGCGCGGAACGAAGGCAAGGACATCTGGAATGAGGGACCGCAGATTCTCGAAAAGGCCGCTAAAGGCTGCGCCCCGCTGAAAGCGGCGCTGGAAGTCTGGAAGGACGTCACCTTCAACTACACGTCCACCGATACGGCAGACTTCATTCCTACTCCGACGCTCACTGCCTAAGGAGAATCTTCATGAGAATTACGCAAGGCACTTTTTCGTTCCTGCCGGATTTTTCTGACGCCGAAATACGCGCGCAAATCGAGTATTGTTTGAGAAACCGCTGGGCGGTGAGCGTGGAATTCACTGACGACCCACACCCGCGCAATACCTTTTGGGAAATGTGGGGAATGCCGATGTTTGACATTAAGGATGCAGCGGGCATCATGTACGAGATCAATCAATGCCGCAAGGCCTATCCCGATCACTACATTCGAGTAAATGGGTTCGATTCGACGCGCGGTTGGGAAACCGTGCGCCTGTCATTCATCGTTAACCGCCCCAAGCACGAGCCCGGCTTCCAAGTGCTGCGCCAGGAAGGTCCGGGGCGACAAATTCGGTATACGGTGCATAGCTACGCTACCGACAGACCCAAGGGCGAACGCTATAAAGAGCCATGAATCCAGAAATCGGCATCAGCCAGAATCTGCCTGACGATACACCGGTAGACCTGGAAGGAGCGTTTCGCGACTCGCGTATCCAGGAAGTCCTCGACCAGCTGGACCGAGAGCTGATCGGACTTAAGCCGGTGAAAACCCGTATCCGCGAGATCGCGGCCCTGCTGTTGGTCGATCGGTTACGCAAAGGGCTGGGTTTGAGTTCGGGGGCGCCCTCCCTGCACATGTCATTCACCGGCAATTCGGGCACCGGTAAAACCACCGTCGCGATGCGCATGGCGGAGATCCTGCACCGCCTGGGATACGTGCGCAACGGCCACTTGGTGGCGGTCACGCGCGACGATTTGGTTGGACAATACGTGGGGCATACCGCGCCGAAGACCAAAGAAGTGCTGAAAAGAGCTATGGGCGGAGTATTGTTCATTGATGAGGCGTATTACTTGTACCGCGCGGACAACGAACGGGACTACGGCCAGGAGACCATAGAAATTTTGCTCCAGGTTATGGAAAACCAGCGTGAAGACCTGGTAGTGATACTCGCCGGTTATAAAGATCGCATGGAAGAATTTTTTCGCAGCAATCCAGGCATGTCTTCACGCATAGCGCACCACCTGGATTTCCCCGATTACTCGCCGCAAGAGTTGCTTGCTATAGCGAAAATGATGCTTGAGCGGCAACAATACCATTTCAGTCCGCCGGCCGAAAAAGCGTTTCAAGATTACATACTGAGGCGCATGCAGATGCCGCGTTTCGCAAA
Source organism: Burkholderiales bacterium (assembly GCA_035624615.1). Taxonomy (GTDB): domain Bacteria; phylum Pseudomonadota; class Gammaproteobacteria; order Burkholderiales; family JAHFRG01; genus JAHFRG01. The sequence continues at coordinate 33,506 of DASPRE010000017.1, forward strand.
CGCGCGCAGTATGAGAAATGCAATTGACCGTGCGCGGCTGCGCCAAGCGAACCGCCTGTTTGCGAGCAACCGCATAAAGCTCACCAAAAGAGACCTGGTGACCATTGAAGCAGAAGATATCCTGGCAAGCCGCGTCTTCAAAGAAGGCGTACCCGACGACAAAACCGCAGTGAAGCAAGGTACGGCTAAGTGAAATCCAAGGTGATAGTGTAAAATATTTTTTGCGTGAAGACTCGAGAGCATAAATGAGTAAAAAGCCGTTGGTAAGCGTGCTCATGGGGAGCAAAAGCGATTGGGACGTAATGCAGCACGCGGCCAAACAACTCGAGGCTTTCGGCGTACCGTATGAAGCGCAGGTAATTTCTGCTCACCGTTCGCCAGAAATGCTAGATGATTATGTCAAAGGCGCTGTAGCGGCGGGGACCAAGTGTTTTATAGCCGGCGCCGGTGGCGCGGCGCATCTTGCCGGAGTGATTGCGGCAAAAACTGTCTTGCCGGTATTGGGTGTGCCTATGCCGTCGAAACATTTGCAAGGTCTGGATTCGCTGCTTTCCATCGTGCAGATGCCCAAGGGCATACCGGTTGCTACCTTTGCCATCGGCGAGGCTGGCGCGGCCAACGCGGGGCTTTTCGCCGTCGCATTATTTGCGTTGAATGATTCGAGGCTGGCAAAACAACTGCAGGATTTCCGCAAAGCACAGGCCGAATCGGTAAAAGCGGCAAACCTTTCCAAGCTTTCTTGAAGCCGTTTAATGCCGCTCAACAAAAATGACCCGGACAAATACTTTGTTGTTCGAATCGAGCCTTACTAGCGTTCCGTTACTGCACCGTGGCAAAGTGCGGGACATCTACTCGGTGGATGGCGACAAGCTGTTAATCGTCCAGACCGACCGTCTTTCGGCGTTTGATGTAATTCTGCCGACTCCGGTGCCCGGCAAAGGCGAAGTGCTCACCGCCCTTTCCAATTTCTGGTTTCACAAACTCGGCCACATTATTCCCAATCATCTCACTGGAATTGCTCCAGAGTCAGTACTCAAGAAAGACAGTGAGCGCGAGCAAATTGCAGGACGCGCCTTTGTGGTACGGCGTTTGAAACCTTTGCCCGTGGAAGCCATTGTGCGCGGTTATATCGTCGGCTCTGGCTGGAAGGAATATCTGAAGACCGGTAAAGTTTGTGGCATATCCCTTCCCGCGGGCCTCAAGGAAGCGCAAAAGCTGCCCCAGCCGATTTTCACACCTTCTACCAAAGCGCCCGCGGGAGCACATGATGTAAATATCTCTTTTGTCGCTGCCGAAAAACTTTTGGGGAAAGAGACAGCTGCCAGAGTACGCGACATATCCATCCGGCTCTATACTGAAGCGGCGGACTACGCTGCAAAAAAAGGCATCATTATCGCAGACACCAAGTTTGAATTCGGACTGGACGATTCAGGCAAACTCTATTTGATCGATGAAGCGCTGACTCCGGACTCGTCGCGTTTCTGGCCGGTAAACCAATACCAAGTCGGAATGAGCCCGCCGAGTTTTGACAAGCAGTTCGTGCGCGACTGGTTGGAAGCCCAACGCTGGGACAAAAAACCGCCTGCGCCGCAGCTTCCTGCAGACGTGCTGGAGAAAACCGCAGAAAAATACCGTCTTGCTCTACATCTGCTAGCTACCGCCTAATTCGGGTTCGCGATATGAAAGCCGTGCCCGATATAGAAATCGAAAGAGCGGTTGCTATACTGCGCCGTGGAGGATTGGTCGCATTTCCCACCGAAACGGTCTACGGCCTGGGTGCCGATGCCTTGAATCCTGAAGCGATCAAGAAAATCTTCCTCGCCAAAGGTCGGCCGCAAAACCATCCGCTCATCGTGCACCTTGCCGACGCTTCACATCTCGCGCGCTGGGCGAGAGAGATTCCAGTAGCGGCCGAACGCTTGACTGAACGATTCTGGCCCGGACCGCTCACCTTGATATTGCGCCGTGCGCAAAGCGTGCCCGACGCTATCACTGGCGGACAGGACACAGTGGGCTTGCGTGTTCCTTCTCACCCGGTGGCACATGCCCTGCTGCAGGCATTTGGCAGCGGAATCGCTGCGCCATCAGCCAACCGCTTTGGCCGCCTCAGCCCTACCACCGCCGAGCATGTACGTGCGGAACTGGGTGCGCGGGTGGAGATGGTATTAAATGGAGGTCCGTGCGATTTTGGTATTGAATCGACCATTGTTGATTTGTCCGGCAGCCAACCTGCATTGCTGCGGCCTGGAAAAATTTCGGCCTCCGAAATCGAAAAAGTATTAGGAAAATCGTTGGATCGATCCGGATCGAGGTCGCCGCGCGCGCCGGGAATGATGGCGGTACACTATGCGCCGCAGACGCCCCTGCAAGTGGTCTCTGGCAAGGTGTTGGCGGAGGCGGCTCACCAGTTCAGCGCACGGGGCAAGCGCGCAGCGGTTCTTGCATATCATCATGTGCCGGTTAACGGCGCAAATATCGTCTGGCTTGCGGCGCCTTCACAAGCGGCTGCCTACGCACGGGAACTTTACGCTAACCTGCGACGGCTCGATCAATATCAGTATGACGTCATTCTTGTTGAGCAGGTACCGCAGGGAGAAGAATGGGATGCGGTGCGCGACCGTTTGGCAAAGTCGGCAATTCCCAAATAGGATTCTAAAACAACCCCACCAGCATTTTGGCGGCGATGATGTAAAGAAAAGCGGCAAATACTCTTCTAAGCCGACCAACCGGCAGCCGGTGTGCGAGCTTGGCTCCATAGGGTGCAGTGAGCATGCTCGTCACCACCAGCCACAACAACGCCGGCAGATAAACAAATCCCAGGCTATGCGGGGGCAGGTTGGCTTGGGCCAATCCGGTAAAGATGTAGCCCGCAGCGCCGGAGACGGCTATGGGGAAGCCGATTGCCGCGGAGGTGCCGATGGCGTCATGAGTTTTTATATTGCAGTAAAGCATGAATGGAATCGATAATATCGCGCCGCCGCCCCCTACCAAGCTGAAAATGACACCGATTATGGTTCCCACAAGGAACGTACCAACGCTGCCGGGCAACTGCCGGTGGGGCTTGGGTTTGATATCGAGCAAAATCTGGGTGGCGGCGATAAAAACGAACAGAGCAAAAAACAGCGCAAGGACGGAGCTCGAAAGCATGGCGGCGAATACTGATCCCAGAAGCGTGCCAATGACGATGCCGGGAGTTATGCCGCGTACGATCTTCCAGTTCACCGCACCGTGTGCGTGATGGGCGCGAAGGCTGGACACCGAAGTGAACATGATGCTAGCCAGCGATGTGCCAAGAGCAAGATGTACCAAATGATATTGCGGAAAATGCTGCGAGTTGAAGAGGAAGATAAGTGAGGGAACGATGACAAAACCACCACCAACCCCCAGCAAACCTGCGAGAAAACCAGCCAGCGCACCAACCGCAAGATAAGCAGCCCACCATTCCATCATCAGACTCTTGCGTTAAGGCAGGCGTGATTCGGCGCGTTCACTTCAGTAGAACCCGGGTGATGAACTCCCACTCTCTTGGATCTACCGGAGTGATCGAGAGGCGGTTGCCTTTTTGAAGAACGCGCATTTTCGCGAGCTGCTGGTGGCGTCGCAATTCCTTGATTTTGACGAAGCGGGTTTTGCGCACCAGCCTCACATCGACGTTGAACCAGCGCGTGTTCTGCGCAGTGGCCTTGCCATCATAATACCTGCTGCTGCGGTCATATTGCGTTGCATCCGGATAAGCGTGTTTGCACACCTCCGCTATTCCGGCAATCCCGGGTTCCTGGCAGCTTGAATGGTAAAAAAAAGCCCTGTCACCTACTCGCATCTGGTCACGCATGAAATTACGCGCCTGGTAGTTGCGCACGCCAAACCACGCCGTGATTTTCCCCGGCGCGGCGGCAAGATCATCTATGCTGAATTCGGACGGTTCCGATTTCATCAGCCAGTACCGCATGGAGCTTAATAAGAGGATCGCTGGACATAAAAAAATGCGGCATAGCCGCATCATGAGATAATGCCCCCCGCAAATGCCGTCAAGGCCCGTGTCTCGAACCTTAGGTACACGGTGGTTCGCTCACCGAGCGCATCAGGCAATTCCGTGTCGGACTCGCACAACAGCGCTCTTCAGGCTAGCAACCCAGGCGAAAATATTGGTTCAAAAGAATTTAGCCCGGACAAACACTGCAGGGGACAACCTGTTGCAGGCGGGCTTGATTATCTTAGATTGGTTTTGTTTTACCGATCTGACATTGCTTTTTCAAGCGTTGCCTGCATGCTGGCCATTCTACGCTTAAATTCCGCGATGTCAAAACCGTCCGCAACGCACGTCGAGAAGAGTTCGTAAGTAATATTCAATGCGGCCATGATGGCGACTCGTTCAAGCCCGACCACCTTTCCCTGATCGTGGATTTCGCGCATTTTCTTGTCAAGATATGCAACAGCTTCCAGCAGTTGTTTCTGCTCATTTTCCGCGCAAGCGACGCGGAATTTGCGGCCCATGATGCTGATATCCAGCCCTTTGCCTGCAGCGCTCATTTTTCGTGCTCGGGAATGTGCCTAAGCAAGGCCTCAAGGCGCTTTTTGGCGCTGTCAATTTTTGTTTCTAGCTGCTTGTTTTCGCTGAGCGAAGTGGCAAGTTGCTGACGTAATTGATGGTTATCGGCGCGCAGGTGCTGGCAGACCTGGACGAACTGCTGGATTTTTTCTTCGAGCGCTTTGAGTTCGGCTTCCATAAACACACTATAGTTTTGAAAATCCTGAAAAGTCAACTGCTAACGTTATTTATTGAATGTATTTTGATATCAGTTCCCGAAATCATTGCGCACATCCATTTTCCAACTTTTGTATACGTTGATGGACGCCGAAAATATTGTAAGCGTGTATTCACTTGTATTTGCTTGGCGGTTCTTGTGTAAACTACAAATTGTGACGCGGTTTGACCTGTCTGGTTGAGCCAAATTGCGTCTTGATGCAGAAGTCCGTTAGCAGGTGCCTGAACTGATTTCAGCGGTTCGGGTTAAACGGGAAACAGGTGCGTTTTTTGGAAAGCCTGTGCTGCCCCCGCAACGGTAAGCGACGCTAGCGTATCAGCAAGCCACTGTGAGTCCCTCATGGGAAGGCGATACGCTTAATCTCGCGAGCCCGGATACCGGCCTGGAAACGAGGTTTGGAAATACCGCGGGAGGCGGTATCCGGGTCCCGTCCTGATACCTCAGCATTTCTTCTCCGTGTATTTCCTTGTGTGCCCGCGGCCGGTGCGCATTACCTTCAAGGAATTGCACGTGAAAAATTTTGCCAGGTTTGGCTTGCTGATTCTAATTTTGCGAAATACCGTTTACGCCGATGATAAGTTATCGGTTGTAACAGAAAACGTCGTGGTAACTGCGACGCGCATTCCCCAACAAGCTTCGCAATCGCTCCAGCCGGTAACTGTGATCACTGCTGATGATATCGCTCAAAGCGGGCAGCAAACATTGGTGGAAGTGCTGCAAGCGCGCGCAGGCTTGGAAATCACCAGCAACGGCGGCTTTGGACAACCTAGCGGTGTATTCATGCGCGGTGCCAACAGCAATCAGACCCTAATATTGATCGATGGATTGCGGGTGGATTCGGTGACAACGGGGGCCACCGCGCTCGAGAATATTCCGCTCAACCAAATTGAGCGCATCGAGGTCGTGCCCGGGCCTTTGAGCAGCCTGTACGGGTCGGAAGCGATGGGTGGTGTAATCCAAATTTTTACCAAAGGCGCTAAGTATGCCCCAGGCATAAATGCGTCGGTCGGTTATGGGAGTTTCGATACCCGGTCGGTCAGTGGCGGGATAAACACCAGGATCAACGATACCGACCTTAACGTGAACGCGGGCTATTTTATTACCGATGGATTCGACGCCACCAAGGCGACCATTGACGCACCGGGCACGCCACCTGCATTCCTGATCCACAATCCCGATCTTGATGGCTACCACAATTCAAATTATTCACTGAAAATCGCGCAGCATTTCACCGCCGAGCACGAAATTGGCGCAACTGCATTTCAAAGCTACGGAAATACACGGTTTGACTCGGGCCCGTTTACCGATGACATCAACCGACAAACTCTTAGCGCGTTTTCCTTGTACAGCAATAACCAGGTCACTACGCTGTGGCATAGCTTTCTGCGCGTCGGTCTGGGACGCGACAATCAGCAAATCAGCGGCGCCTTCCCGGGATACTTTCGCACCACCCAGCCGCAATTTACTTGGCAAAACGATTTCAAGCTGGGCGGCGGCTCGCTGATTGGTGGTTTCGAGTATCTCAATCAGCAGCTGGCGAGCGATACGCCTTATACGGGGACTCATCGCGATGTGCGCTCAGTGTTTGGTGGCTACGTTGGAGAATTTGGACCGAACAGCGTGCAGCTCAACGCGCGCAATGACGATAATAGCCAGTTCGGCAACCAGACTACCGGGTCAATCGGCTACGGTTATCGCTTGAACCCGTACCTCAGGTTCAAGGCGAGTGGCGGTACCGCCTTCAAGGCGCCAACATTTAACGACCTTTATTTTCCCGGTTTCAGCAACCCGAACTTGCAGCCCGAGCACTCGCGCAGCTACGAAACCGGCATAGACCTAGACCTTGGCCGGCAGCATCTGAGTCTGCTTTATTTCGATAATCGCATCACCGATTTGATCGTCTTGGTGTTTAATCCGACTACATTTACCTTCACTCCAGAAAACGTAAATGAAGCGCGCATCAATGGCGGGGAAATTTCGTATCAAGGAAGTTACGCCGGATTCTCGACCAGCGCGCATTTCACAGTGCAAGAGCCGGTCAACTTAACCACCGGAAACCTCTTGCCGCGTCGAGCTAAGCATTTCGGAAGCGCTTCTGTTAACAAGAATCTGGGCCCATTTCAGCTTGCGGCCGAGCTGGTAGCGAGCGGCGCGCGCTACGATTCGCCGAATCAAGACCCGGCTACACGCATGCATGGCTACGCCATTTACAATCTGACCGCGAATTATGCCATTGCCCGGGGGTGGTCGCTAAACCTGCGCTGGAACAACATCTTCAATCGCAGCTACGAGCTCGTGCAAAATTACAATACTCCGGGCAGCAATGTATTTTTTTCTCTGAGATATGAAATGCCTCTAAAAAATAATCAACCCTAAACGCGTGAGACCTGCCCATTGTTCGGAAATTGCCGAGCATGGCGCTTTTTATTTTCACGCAAACTCTGCTATTGTTCCCGCATGACCAACATGACGAGCGGCCAGCTGTATCTTCGACTGTTGCGCTATGCCGCGCGGTATTGGCGCACGTTTCTGGCTTCCATTTTCGGCATGGCAGTGGTCGCGGTCACACAGGCGGCGGTGCCGGTTCTTTTGAAGCCGATGTTGGACGGTAGCTTCGTCAACAAGGACCCGACCTGGACTCACATCATCCCGTTGCTGATCGTGTTGCTAATGCTGGTGCATGGTATAGCGACATTCGCTTCAGGTTATGGCATTAACTGGGTGGGAAACAAAGTGGTGCTGGATTTGCGTGAAGCCATGTTCCGTAAGCTGGTGCAGCTGCCGGCCGCTTATTATGAAAACCAAATGAGCGGCAATCTGATTTCCAAATTCATTTTCGATGTCGGGCAAGTGACTTCCGCAGCTACCGGTGTTGTGACGGTCGTTATCAAGGATGGTTTGAGCATTCTCGGTCTGTTGGGGTGGATGGTTTACCTCAACTGGAAGCTGACCGTGGTTACTTTGGTCATGGGTCCGCCGATAATGATCATCATCCACGTCATCAGTAAGCGCCTGCGCAGCATGAGCCGTGAAGTTCAGCAGGCCATGGGAGAAGTCACGCAGGTTTTGCAGGAAGGCATCGATGCGCACAAGGTGGTCAAGATTTTCGGCGGACAGGATTACGAGTCGCGCCACTTCAACGATCGCGCCAACCGCGTGCGGCGCTTCGAGATGAAACACGCCGCAGCTGCTGCAGCTAGCTGGCCGTTCGTGCAGCTTGTAGCTGCGCTTGCGTTGGCGTTGATTGTGTACTGGGCAACGCTGCAGTCGGCGGCCGATGAAACCACGGTGGGCGGTTTCGTTTCTTTCATCATCTCCATGCTGATGCTGATACCGCCGCTCAAACGACTCACTGAAGTCAACGCCTACCTGCAACGCGGCTTGGCGGCGGCGGAGTCTGTGTTTGGGCTGCTCGAACAGGAAGGTGAGCCCGATTACGGAGAGACAGTCCTGCCGCGGGCGCGTGGAGAGATACGCTTCGAGGACGTAAGTTTTACCTACGGTGATCCCGAGCGACTGGCGCTTAAGAATATTAGGCTCACCATCCAGCCGGGAGAGACGGTCGCATTGGTGGGCGCTTCGGGCGCGGGTAAAACCACGTTTGTGAATCTCGTGCCGCGTTTTTATCACCCTACGCGCGGCAACATTTTGCTCGATGGTCACGATTTGGAAACGCTCAGGCTGTGCAGCCTGCGCAACAATATTGCTCTGGTGAGCCAAGATGTGATTTTATTCAACGACACAATAGCGGCCAACATCGCGTATGGTGGTATGGGAAATGCCAGTGAGGCGGACATTATCAGCGCGGCCAAGGCAGCACACGCGATGGAATTTATCGGCGAACTACCCGACGGCCTGGCAACGCTGGTCGGGGAAAACGGTGTCAAGCTGTCAGCGGGTCAGCGCCAGCGTTTGGCAATAGCGCGCGCGCTGCTCAAAAATGCGCCGGTGTTGATTCTCGATGAGGCGACTTCTGCGCTGGATTCCGAGTCGGAACGGCACGTTCAGGCAGCACTTGACGTGCTGATGCGGGGACGCACTACAATCGTTATAGCGCATCGGCTGTCGACAGTGGAAAAGGCCAACCGCATTGTCGTGCTTGAAAAGGGAAGCATTGCCGAAATCGGCAATCATCAAGAGTTGCTGGGCCGCGGCGGGATTTACGCCAAACTCTACAGCATCCAGTTCTCCCGATAGTACAGAATTCGAACATGCCCTACATTTCAGTTGTCACTCCGGTCTACAAGGCGGAAGGATGCCTTGAGGAGCTCTACCGGCGTTTAATCGCCGTTCTCGCACCCATCACCCGGGACTTTGAAATCATCATGGTGGAGGACTGTGGCGGCGACCGCTCCTGGCAAATCATCGAAGAACTGTCGCGCCGCGACTCCCGCGTCAAGGGCATCCAGTTCAGCCGTAATTTCGGCCAGCATTATGGCATCACCGCCGGACTCGACCATTGCGATGGCGACTGGGTGGTCGTGATGGATTGCGATTTGCAGGACCGACCGGAAGAGATACCACGCCTTTATGCCAAGGCGCAAGAGGGATACGACGTTGTCATCGGCCGCAGCGGCAGACGTAGCGACCGTTTACTGAAGCGATTGTTTACCTGGATGTTCCACAAATTGTTTAGCTACTTGACAGATACCGAATACGACGGCCAAACGGGAAATTTCCGCATCTTGTCGCGCAAGGTAGTCACGAATTTCCGCTTAATTCGCGAACAACTGCGGTTTTTCGGGGGGCTTATCAAGTGGATGGGTTTTCCCAGTGCAACTATTGATGTGGAGCATGGAACCCGCTTTGCAGGGCGATCGACATATACCTACGGAAAATTATGGAATCTCGCAGCAGATACCATCATCGCTTATTCCGACAAGCCGTTGCGGCTTGCCGTCCGTTTTGGCTTCGTCATGTCACTGCTGGCCTTTTCTTACGGCTTGACCATCGTGATGCTGGCGCTCTTCTATCAATTCGCAGTGATGGGCTGGCCAAGCTTGATTGTTTCGATCTATTTCATCGGCGGAATTATCATCAGCATCTTGGGAGTCATTGGCATCTATCTTCGCAAGACGCTAGACGAGGCGAGAAAGAGGCCGCTCTACGTGATCCGAAACACGACCAATGTCTGACAACGGATGCCTGATCCCCTTGCCATGGGAGACGCGTAATCTGGGCATTGCGTCTTTCTCCCTGAGCGAGGCTTTCCCCGGCGATTGTGATGAAACGAAGCTGCGAATTTCCATGGAACAGAAGGCGAAAGAACACGGTAGCTTCTTTGTTCAGGCACGAATTAAAATGGATACCAGGTTGGCGCAGCTGTTGGAACGAAATGGTTTTTACTTTGTAGAAACGACAGTGTATGTGCTTAACATCCTCCATCGGAATAGCCAGCTGCGCAGTTTTGTCTCGGACAACTCATTGTTTTTGCCGCCCCGGTATAATCGATCTGATCTGGTGGCGGCGAGTCTGAATCGGGACGACGCTGCGCTTTGTGCTGCAGTGAAGCGCATCGCTTCAGAATCTTTCACTGAAGACCGGTTTCACGTGGACCATAATTGCACCAGGGATGTCGCGAACCGACGTTTCGTTTACTGGCTTGAAGATCTGCTTGGCGATGCCAAGGTCGTGTTATACGTGTTGTTTCACAAGCAGGAGCCGATTGCATTTATGGCGAGAAAGGCTGACCATCTGATGCTTAGCGGTTTCGCCAAAAAATACGTGAGCGCCGGATTGGGTGAATATTTTTGGTTGAGCGTGCTGAAACAGATGAAGCAGGAAGGTATGAAACACGCACGCGGGGTCGTCTCGGTTCGCAATATTCCAAGTTTGAACTTGTGTGCGCGGACCGGATTCAAGCTCCGCGACGCTGTGGCAACGTTTCACTATTGGCACCGGTCGGGCACTGCGCCATGAGCTATCTTTATATTGCCTTGACGGTCGCGCTGACTGTTTACGGGCAGGTGGTGATTAAGTGGCAGGTGCTGAATGCCGGGCCATTTCCCGAATCTCTCATCGACAAGCTTTGGTTTTTGGGCAAGCTGTTGATCAACCCCTGGGTGGTCAGCGCATTGCTGGCAGCGCTGCTTGCCGCCATCGCCTGGATGGCTGCGATGACCCGGCTTGATTTGAGCCGAGGTTATCCGTTCATGAGTTTGGCCTTCGTGTTGGTGTTGATTCTCAGCGGAATCTTCTTTAACGAACCGATAACGACGCCGAAGGTTGCGGGAATCATACTCATAGTGCTGGGTATCGTGGTCGGGAGCCAGGGTTGAGGTGTTGCCCGCGTTGCGAGGCGCAATTTGCATCCAGTACATGGCGTTGTCCCAGCTGCGGTCATGAGCCATCCGTCGTCGACGGGTTCCCGGCATTTGCGCCAGAAACTGCGACCAAAAGCGGTTTCAACGCTTCGATTTACGACGAACTCGCCCAGCTTGAGGCGCGGAATTTCTGGTTCCGCTCCCGTAATCGGCTGATTGCGTGGGCACTCAAACGTTATTTCGGCGCGGCGCGAAATTTCCTGGAAATCGGTTGTGGCACGGGTTACGTGCTGTCCGGACTGGCAGCGGCTGTGCCCGCACTTAAGCTTTTTGGCAGTGAGGTATCAAGTTCCGGACTCGGATATGCGTCCAAGCGCGTGCCGCAGGCGCAGCTGATGCAGATGGACGCGCGCAGCATTCCCTTTGTAGAGGAATTCGATGTGATAGGCGCGTTCGATGTAATTGAGCACATCGAGGATGACGGACAGGTACTGCGGCAGATCTACCGGGCGCTCGCCGCGAATTCGGGAGTTTTGTTGACCGTACCGCAGCATCCATTCTTGTGGAGCGAGTACGATGTCCGCGCGCACCACGTGAGGCGCTACCGGGCTTGTGAACTGAAAGACAAGGTAATGGATGCCGGATTTGAAATTACCAGGATGACTTCATTCGTAACCTTGCTGCTACCATTCATGATGTTGTCCCGTTTAGCGCGGCGCACACCGGAACGCGATTACGACCCATTCGCCGAATTTCGT
>DASPRE010000031.1:0-3452 GCA_035624615.1 Burkholderiales bacterium
GGGCAGCGTTATCGTTGCGGCCGCGCAGAAGACGGATGATATAAAGCTGCCTGTGGCCATCACGGTATTCCCCGAGGACGTCTATCGAGCCCCGGAGACATGGGCACGGCGCGCCTATCGCAACCTGATCTACTTCCACGAAGTCGACAAAGGCGGCCACTTCGCCGCGTGGGAGCAGCCGGAACTTTTCGTCAACGAGCTCCGCGCGTCGTTCAGATCGCTTCGCTAATCGTGGCCGGCAGCCTTGATTCAGGTTTGTTTGTCAAAATGCAAAAATATCCAAAACTTCTCAAGAGGAGGGCACCATGACTACAACCAGTGCTACACCACAAGGCAGCAAGCAGGCAGCTGACAAGAATGCAATTCGTCCGTTTCATGTGAAGGTTCCGGAAGCGGAACTCACAGAATTGCGCAGGCGCATCGAAGCGACAAGGTGGCCCGACCGGGAAACGGTCACGGATGCAACACAAGGCGTGCAGCTCGCGACGACGCAGGCGCTAGCCCGCTATTGGGCGACAGATTACGACTGGCGCAAGTGCGAGGCCAAGCTTAACGCGCTGCCGCAGTTCATTACGCAGATCGATGGACTGGACATTCATTTCGTTCACGTTCGCTCGAAAGAGAAGAACGCGTTGCCGCTCATCGTCACGCACGGCTGGCCGGGCTCGATTGTCGAGCAGTTGAAGATCATCGGCCCGCTCACCGATCCCAACGAGTTTGGCGGGAAGGCGGAGGACGCCTTCGACGTCGTAATTCCGTCGATACCCGGCTACGGCTTCTCAGGCAAGCCAAGCAAGACCGGCTGGGACCCTGTCCACATTGCAAAGGCGTGGACCGTGCTGATGAAGCGCCTCGGATACACGAAATTCGTCGCGCAAGGCGGCGATTGGGGCGCGGTCATTGTTGACATGATGGGGCTACAGGCGCCTCCGGAGTTGCTCGGCATTCACACCAACATGCCTGGCATCTTTCCGGTCGACATTGACCAAGCAGCTTTTTCCGGGGCGCCGGCGCCATCGGGTCTCTCAGCCGATGAGAAGGTCGCTTACGAGCGTTTGCAGTTCGTATATCAAAAGGGAATCGCCTACGGGTACCAGATGGGGCTTCGACCGCAGACATTATATGGAATCGCGGATTCACCCGTCGGCTTGGCGGCTTATTTCCTCGATCACGACGCGCGCAGCTACGAGCTGATCTCACGCGTCTTTGCGGGAGAATCCGAAGGCCTCACGCGCGACGACATCCTCGACAACATAACGATCACCTGGTTGACGAACACGGCGCTTTCTGGCGCCCGTCTCTATTGGGAGTATTGGGGGAAAGGGTATTTCAATGCCAAAGGTGTCTCCATCCCGGTTGCCGTGAGCGTCTTCCCTGACGAACTCTATCCTGCCCCGCGCAGTTGGGCCGAGCGGGCGTATCCCAAACTCATCTACTACAAGAAACACGACAAAGGCGGGCACTTTGCGGCGTGGGAACAGCCGCAACTCCTGTCAGAGGACGTGCGAGCAGGCTTCAGATCACTGCGTTAGTTGGAGTGAAGCGGGATGGCGCGCACAACGTGCGCGCCATCTCTCCACACTACATTGCAACATCGATTTGAATCCAAATTAGGAGAAATAAAATGTCCGAACAGATCAACCATGATCGCCGCCGCCTTTTGGGCACTACGATCCTGACCATTGCTGCCGCTGAGCTCGGCAGGATCGGCTCTGCGGACGCGCAATCCAAAAAAATTATCCCGATTAAGCCGGGGACGAACACGTGGTTCGGCTCAATGAAGCAAATCGATGCCGGCCTCCTGAACGTCGGGTATGCTGAAGCCGGGCCCATTAATGGTCCTGAGGTAATTCTTCTGCACGGCTGGCCCTATGACATTCACAGCTATGTCGATGTTGCGCCTTTCTTGGCGTCGGCAGGCTACAGGGTGATCGTCCCATATCTACGTGGCTATGGCACGACGAGCTTTCTATCAAGTGAAACGTTTCGTAATGGCCAGCCATCGGTAGTTGCTCTCGATATCATTGCTCTTATGGATGCTCTCAAGATCGAGAAGCCGATCCTCGCCGGTTTTGATTGGGGAGCGCGGACGGCCAACATCATTGCGGCGCTTTGGCCGGAGCGCTGCAAGGCCATGGTGTCCGTGAGCGGCTATCTGATCGGCAGCCAAGCAGCTGGCAAGATGCCGTTGCCGCCAAAGGCCGAGCTCGAATGGTGGTACCAATATTATTTTGCTACCGAACGCGGCAAGCTCGGCTACGACAAATACCACCACGACTTTGCGAAGCTCATCTGGCAGACTGCTTCACCGAAGTGGAATTTTGATGATGCGACGTTCAATCGTAGTGCAGAGTCCTTCAACAATCCGGATCACGTCAGCATCGCGATCCATAATTATCGGTGGCGGCTTGCACTGGCTGAAGGTGAGCCCAAATATGACGATCTGGAAAAGCGGCTAGCCGAAGGTCCAGTCATCACCGTGCCCACCATTACTCTCGAAGGCGATGCCAATGGTGCACCACACCCCGACGCCAGTTCTTATGCCAAGAAATTTCCAGGCAAATATGCGCACCGGATCATCAACGGTGGCATCGGGCACAATCTGCCTCAAGAAGCGCCGCAGGCCTTTGCCGAATCTGTCATCGAAGTTGACGGTTATTGATCGGCGTTAACCTCGGCGTGGCGCTTGCCGTTGCTCCGTGTCATGAAGCCTACCTTCGCGGGTCTGACCATCGAATCAAGAAGATTCACTAATGAGTACGATCAAAATGTCTGAAGAAGTCAAACATGACCGCCGCCGCTTTTTGGGCACTGCGGCCCTAACTGTTGCGGCCGCCCAGCTCGGCATGATCGGTTCTACTGATGCGCAATCCAGCAAGGCAAAACCGGCAGATGCAACCACGATTAAGGTGCCCCAGATGATGCACGGAATGGTTCAATTACCCATTGAAGGCGAGTTGCCATCTTTCGGTGGCGCGACCGGATGGCTCAATTCGCCGCCGTTGAGCGGCACCGAACTGCGCGGAAAGGTCGTGCTGGTCGAGTTCTGGACGTACACCTGCATCAATTGGCTGCGCACAATGCCCTACGTCCGCGCATGGGCCGAAAAGTACAAGGACCAGGGGCTGGTGGTTATCGGCGTTCATACGCCCGAATTCCCGTTTGAGAAGGACATTGACAACGTGCGCCGCGCCGTAAAAGAGATGCAGATCGGCTTCCCCGTCGCAGTCGACAGCAACTACGCGATCTGGCGCGCGTTCCGGAATCAGGCCTGGCCGGCGCTTTATTTCGTCGATATGCAGGGCCGGATCCGGCACCATCACTTCGGCGAAGGAGATTACGAACGCTCGGAGCAAGTCATTCAGCAACTGCTGGACGAGGCCGGATTCGCCGGAGTCCGCGGCGCGCTCGTCTCGGTCGATGGCCGTGGCGCTGAGGCAACCGCGGATTGG
>DASPRE010000053.1:0-3435 GCA_035624615.1 Burkholderiales bacterium
CCAATAAATAGGATTGTCAGGCCAACGGCAAAATTCTCCCAATTAAGCTGGTAAGTCTCGCGCTGCGCAAATTGCGGCATCATCTCCTTGTGATGCAGAATCGGTCCGGCGATGAGATGCGGAAAATAGCTGACGAACAAACAGTAATGAGTGAAACGATATTCGGCGGCCTTGCCCTCGTAGGCGTCGGCGAGGAAAGCGATTTGTGTAAAGGTGAAGAATGAGATGCCGAGAGGCAGAATCACGTGTGGCAGGGCGATTCCTGCGCCGACGGTATTGAGATTGGAAACGAAAAAGTCCGCGTACTTGTAGTAGCCGAGTAGCAGCAGATTCGCTGTCACACCAAATGCCAGTAGGCGCCCGCTCCCGCGCTGTCCTTGGCGCCGTAGAATCGCCAATCCAACTGCGAAGTTGCAAGCGATAGAAATCATCAGCAATATCACATACCACGGGTTCCACCAGCCGTAGAAGACAAACGATGCCGCCGCAAGCCACGCTGCTGCAAGGGTATGGCTCGCGCGTGCGATGAGGTAAAAGCCCAGTAGAGTAATTGGCAGGAACGCGAACAGGAACGGGTACGAATTGAACAGCATTGTCGGAACGGTTCGCTTGCCTCAGGACCTTGCCTTAATTTCTGCCGGTCGCAGTTTGGCGGCAAGCTTGTCGAGAACGGCGTTCACGTATTTATGCCCTTCAGTGCCCCCGAATGCCTTGGCCAGCTCCACCGCTTCGTTGATCACGACTCTGTAGGGTACATCGGGCTGGTGCGTGAGCTCGTAGGCGCCTAACAGCAGAATGCAGTGTTCGATGGGGCTCAGTTCCTTAAGCGGGCGATCGAGATTCGGCTGCAATTTTTCTTCAAACTCCCGCGCTCCGGATATCGCGCCGCGCAGGAGCATCAGGAAATACGCTTCATCGAGCTTGTCGAAACCTTTTGCGGTGCGGAGCTGCTTTTCGAGTGTGTCCGCGCTGTCTCCGCTCAACTGCCATTGGTACAGCGCCTGCAGCGCAAACTCGCGCGAGCGCCTGCGGCTGCTCCTGGCTGAATGTGGCCGCGTCGTGGTCACTTGATTTGCTAGCTGCTACTTCTCGTCCAGGCGCCGTAACAGGTTGGCCATTTCTATCGCCACCCTGGCCACTTCTGCGCCTTTCTTGTCCATGCGCGCGCGCGCCTGCCTTTCGTCAAGGGTAGTCAATACGGCGTTCGCCACCGGAATACCGCTGTCCAGCTGCACCGACGCCATTCCGCTTGCCGACTGGTTCGCCACCACTTCGAAATGATATGTTTCCCCGCGTATCACCGCGCCTAGCGCAATGAGCGCGTCAAACTTCCCGCTGTTTGCCATTTTCTGCAGCGCCAGCGGGATTTCCAGCGCACCCGGCACTGGCACCAGGGTGACCGCGTCTTCCGCAACACCATGTTTCAGCAGCTCTCCCTGGCACGCCGCCAGTAAGCCTGCGCTGATCTCCGCATTGAACTGGCTCATCACAATACCGATGCGCAAATTCGATCCGTTTAAATCAGATGCAATTTTTTTCATCACTATTGAATGAATCGCTATTTTTTGTCGGGCAGCTCGTAACCGGTAACTTCCAGCCCGAATCCCGCCATGCTGGGCATCTTGCGCGGTGCGGCGAGCAGGCGCATTTTGGTGACATTCAGGTCCTTGAGAATTTGCATGCCTATGCCGTAATTGCGCAAATCAGTTCTGCTCTGCTTCTTTTCCGAAGCGCGTCCAGGTTTCAGCCGTTCCATCAGGTCATCCGCGCCATCCTGCCCTTGCAGCAGAACAATGACGCCCTTTCCCGCCGCCGCCAATGTTTTCTGGGCATCATAAACGCTCCAGGTATGCCCGCCGGAACCAGTGTCCAGCAAATCCATGATCGACAGCGGCGCGTGCACCCGCACCAGTGTTTCTTCGCCGGGTACAATTTCTCCCTTAACCAATGCAAGATGTATAGCGTTTGCCGTCTTGTCACTGTAGCCAATCAGTTTGAATTTGCCGTGGACGGTTTCCACTATCCGCTCTGTAACGCGCGTGACCAGCGACTCGGTACGGCTGCGGTAATGAATAAGGTCGGCAATGGTGCCGATTTTCAATTGATGCTGTTTTGCAAATTCCAGCAAATCCGGAAGCCTTGCCATTTCGCCATTTTCTTTCAACACCTCGCAAATGACCGCCGCTGGCGTAAGGCCGGCGAGCTGAGCAAGATCGCAGCCTGCTTCCGTGTGTCCCGCACGCGCCAATACCCCACCCTGCTGCGCCTTTAGGGGGAATACATGACCGGGCTGAGCTATGTCTTCGGGCCCCGCATCTTTTTTTACCGCGACTTGAATCGTGCGCGCGCGGTCGGCTGCGGAAATGCCGGTCGTAATTCCCTCCCTCGCATCAATCGAGACCGTGAAATTCGTGCCAAGCAACGAGCGATTCTGCAGAACCATCAGCGGCAGACTGAGTTGTTGGCAGCGCTCTTCGGTGAGAGTCAGGCAAATCAGTCCGCGGCCGTATTTCGTCATGAAATTGATCGCTTCTGGCGCAACAAAATCGGCAGCAAGCAGCAGATCGCCTTCATTCTCGCGCTCTTCCTCGTCAACCAGAATGACCATCCTGCCGGAGCCGACGTCAGCAATGATGTCTTGCACAGGCGAAATTTGCGAACTCATTTCCCTCCAGCCTTTAACAAACGTTCCGCAGAACGCGCCATTACATTGAAGTGATGCAAATCGATCTGAATCATAGCCAGTTTTGCAAATTGACTTTGTAGATACCGTCAACAATACGGTCGGCAAATTCCGTTGCCCCGCAACGCCACCCAAGTTTTGAGGTATCTTAACATGGTGTGGGGTATGGTCTGCAGGATGCGCCGTGTAAACCTACGCGAGCCGTAGTATTAGTTGAATGAGCTCATGCCCGCTCGCGTCTACGCCCGGTTGTTCTTTTGTTCTAATGCCGCCATAAAAGCGGATCGCAAAGTTGGATCGAAACCGACGGCAAATTCGTCTGTGCATTGAGCCGGCGCAACCATTAGCGACGCTCGGATTTGTTCCGGGGTAGACACCTTCCTGGCCAAACAACATTCCTTTCAAGTTGCAAGGCCCCCCAACCGGATGGGTACAAGAAGGACCGGGTCAGATCAAGACGAACGGTCGAGCTGAATAGGGCAATATGTGACGCAGTTGAGTGGCGGTTAGGTTGCTTTGCGGCGGACCCATGCGCGAAACATCCGAATTGAAATTGAAAGTGTGGCAAGTACTTGATTTAACAAGATAGATCAATTGCATTGAACAGGTCAACTTCCCAAGTACGCTGGTCTAGATTTTGCATTTAATTGGGTAGCTAAACAGATGAGGTTGAGAAATGGACTACCACCTGAAATTAGATCAAAGCAAACCCATCGTCGCCCAGTTCAGGCAGAGCAACTGGATTATTCCGA
>DASPRE010000056.1:0-13606 GCA_035624615.1 Burkholderiales bacterium
TACGTGAGCTGGGTTTAAAACGTCGTGAGACAGTTTGGTCCCTATCTGCAGTGGGCGTTGGAAGTTTGAGGGGGGCTGCTCCTAGTACGAGAGGACCGGAGTGGACGAACCTCTGGTGTACCGGTTATGACGCCAGTCGTATAGCCGGGTAGCTAAGTTCGGGAAAGATAAACGCTGAAAGCATCTAAGCGTGAAACTTGCCTCAAGATAAGACTTCCCGGGATGTAAATCCCCTAAAGGTTCGTTGAAGACGACAACGTTGATAGGTCGGGTGTGTAAGGGGTGTAAGCCCTTGAGCTAACCGATACTAATTGACCGTGCGGCTTGATCCTATAACCTTAAGCAACAATCGGTGTTTGCAAGCTGCAATTCTTAACCCTACTTCTTCCCTGTTTTTGGCGGTCGGTCTACGGAAATTAGCCTGTAGCCGATCGCTTAACCAGTTACGCTTGGCGGCAATAGCGAGGTGGCCCCACCCCTTCCCATCCCGAACAGGGCCGTGAAACGCCTCAGCGCCGATGATAGTGTGCATTCGTACGCGAAAGTAGGTCACCGCCAGGCACCATAAAAAAGCCCGTCCCATCATGGGATGGGCTTTTTCTTTTGTTTTTAACTGTTCACATTCGAAATATGGCAACATGGATTGACTCCTTTGAGTGCGAGCACGTGCGCCCGAAGGGTCTTAATTCCTGCCGGGAAAGTCTTACAATATTCCGCTAAACTAGAAAAATGCAAGGAGCCTAGCATGCCGCAACAAAAGGAAAATACTGCGCAAACTCCTTCCAGAAAAGAAATCGTCACGCTTGGCGGAGGATGCTTTTGGTGCCTCGAAGCTGTGTTTGACGAGTTGCGGGGTGTGGAATCGGTGGAGTCGGGCTACATGGGCGGCGCCACTGCGAATCCCACCTATGAGCAGGTGTGCTCGGGTAAAACCGGCCACGCCGAAGTGGTTCAAGTCACCTTTGACCCGATGGAGATATCTTTCAAGGAAATCTTGGAGGTATTTTTCGTCGTTCACGACCCTACCACCTTGAACCGGCAGGGCAACGACGTGGGCACGCAGTACCGCTCGGCGATTTTCTACCACTCGCCGGTGCAAAAGTCTCAGGCTGACCAGGTGATTAAAAACTTAAATGACGGGCACATATGGGATTCAACCATTGTCACGGAGCTTGTACCTGCTCAAACTTTTTACCGCGCCGAGGGCTACCATCAGGATTACTTCCTGCGCAACCCGGCGCAGCCTTATTGCATGTTGGTTGTCGCACCCAAAGTTGCCAAACTGAGAAAGCAATTTCTCGCGAAGCTTAAGAGCGAGAAGGGATGATGTTTTCGATAGCATCAAATCCAAAAGTCATTGACAAAACACCCTCATGTTCGGCATGCTCTCGTTGTTCTTGCCCTAAACGTAAGGCAAGCAAACTCGGAAATTGATTGTCACACCACACGATAGGAGAGTCACATGGCAAAGAAGAAGGGGAAGAAATCCGCAGGAAAGAAGCGCAGTTCCGCTAAGAAGGCGCCAAGCAAAAGGAGAATGGCTAAGGTTTCCAAGAAGAAGCGCAGCGGTGCGAAGCGCAAGCCGAACCCGGCATTCATGAAACCGATGATGCCAGATCCGGCACTTGCCGCAGTTGTTGGCGCAATTGCGCAGGCCCGCACCGAGATCACCAAGAAAATATGGGCCTACATCAAAAAGAACCGGCTGCAGGACGAGATTAATCGGCGCATGATCAATGCCGATGAAAAGCTGCGCGAGGTCTTCGGCGGCAAGCGGCAAGTTTCGATGTTTGAAATGACCAAGCTGATCAACGAGCATCTGAGATAGCCCTGTTTGGAAAGCAACTGGCGCTGCCCGAAGGGGCAGCGCCGGTTGGCTTGTCATTTACCCCCCCATTATCATCCCCTTGCTTTCGGTAGGGTTCTTCAGCAGCAGCTGAACACTATTGCTTCTTTGCTTAGGACGGGCAATCATAGGCTTCTATGGGCGTTCATTTACCGGTATGACTCTGATGAATAATCGTTTGGTCTGGGCTGCGGTTTTTGTTGCAAGTGCTGGGCTATTGGGTTTTGGTCTTTACTTGCAGCATGTCGACCATCTTGATCCTTGTCCGCTTTGCATCCTGCAGCGTTTCGCTTTCATTGCGACGGGACTGATCGGACTGGCCGGAGCAGTCCACAATCCGCGGATTGTCGGACAAACTGTTTACGCCGTGACCCTGGTAGTTTTTGCAGGCTTAGGAGCAGGGATTGCCGGTTGGCATGTCTGGCTGCAATACGCGCCGCGTGGCAAGGTTTTTGAGTGCGGGCCCGGCCTCGATTACATGCTCGACACCTTTCCCCTTTCAAAAGCGCTGCCAATGATTTTCAAGGGTTCAGGCGACTGCGCGAACATCGATTGGAGCTTCCTTGGACTTTCCATTCCGGGATGGTCACTGGTTTGGTTTATACTTTTCGCCCTGGTCGGCCTAGTCTTTTTAACGCGACACCTGAGGTTACCCGAGCATGCCACATCGTGAAGCCGCCAATGTCATACATCACTCGTTCCGTGGACTTGGGCAGAACACGATTGCCTTTGCCGTGGCTCAGGCGATACTTGAGGGCTTCGACAAACATTATCGGATCTTCCGTGAAACCAGCCGGGGGGCAAAGGAGCGCTTTGAAAATCGGGACTGGGCAGCGGTGCAGCAAACCTCAAGGGAGCGGATTCAGTTCTACGACCAACGGGTCCTGGAAGGGGTCGAGCGTTTGGAAAAGGAATTCCGCGCGGAATCGCTGGATGACCTGACTTGGCAACAGATCAAGTTACACTACATCGGACTGCTCACCAATCACAAGCGGCCTGAACTCGCTGAGACTTATTTCAACTCGGTGTGCTGCAAGATTCTCCACAGGACTTATTATCACAACAACTTTATTTTCGTAAGGCCGGCAGTGTCCACTGATCATATCGAATCCGAAGAGCCGTCGTATCGCTATTACTATCCCAGGAAAGCCGGGCTGCGCGGTACTTTCGTCCAAGTAATTCACGATTATGGCTTGAAACCCCAGTTTGATGATTTGCAACGTGACATTCGCTATGTCTTCCACCTCTGGCGCCAGCACCTGCCCCGCCCCTTTCACGCGGAATCCAATTTGCAGATCCAGGTACTAAGTTCACTGCTGTTTCGAAACAAGGGCGCTTATCTGGTTGGCAAGCTGATCAATGGGAATAACGAACACCCATTTGCTATACCGATTCTTTACGACAAGGCAGGCAAGCTTTATCTAGATACGATTTTGCTGAAGCAGGACCACCTGAACCTCCTATTTAGCTCCACCCGGGCCTATTTTATGGCCGACATCGAGGTGCCTTCTGCCTATGTCCAGTTTTTGAGCAGCGTGGTGCCAAACAAACCGGAATGGGAGGTTTACACGTTGCTCGGGTGGCAGAAGCAGGGCAAAAACATGTTCTACCGGGATTTCCTTCATCATTTGAAACACTCAAATGACGAGCTTGTCATTGCCCCGGGGATTAAAGGCATGGTTATGGTCGTCTTCACACTGCCATCCTATCCATACGTGTTCAAGGCTATCCGGGATGTGATTCCGCCTCCGAAGGACGTTGATCGCGAAACGGTGAAAAGCAAATATCAGCTGGTCAAATACCATGACCGCGTCGGCCGCATGGCAGACACTCTTGAATACTCCGATGTCGCGTTTCCAAAAAGCCGCTTTACGCCGGAATTGCTTAAGGAGCTCAGAAAGGAAATCCCTTCACTCATAGAGGAAGAGGGCGACACGCTGCTAATCAAGCATTTGTACATCGAGCGGCGGATGGTCCCGCTCAACCTGTATTTGGAAAAGGCCAGTGACCAAGACTGCCGCCAGGTAATTTACGAATACGGCAATGCCATCAAACAGCTCGCCGCGGCCAACATTTTCCCGGGAGATCTGCTATTCAAGAATTTCGGAGTGACGCGCTACAAGCGCGTAGTCTTCTACGATTATGATGAGATTGAATATTTGACTCGCTGCAACTTCCGCAAGGTCCCGCAGCCGCGCAATGAAGAAGATGCGCTTGCCGCCGAACCATGGTACTCAGTCGCGCCGAACGATATCTTTCCGGAAGAATTTGAAAGCTTTTTGCTTACCGATCCTCGGGTGAAAAAGTATTTTTACGAATACCATCGAGACCTGCTCGATTCGGAATATTGGAAAACGATTCAGCAGCACATTGCTGCGGGACAGATGGAAGATGTGTTTCCCTATCCAGCGGCACAGCGTTTCAGCAATATGTTTAGCTGAGTACGACAGTCGCGAGCTTGACCAAGCAGCATCCCGCGTCCTGGCCTGCCTAGTAATCGGGGAAATCAAAAGTGCCTAAGGCTCTTCTGCGCGGCGGCTACGAATGCAGCCCGATCACGTTCGCTTTCAATAGTCTCAGCAAGGGCAGCGACCAGCTCGTCCGGGTTATGCATGTTTTTGGCGGATTTGTGGACCAAAATTTTTGCCATTGGCCCGATGTATTGAACCAGCAAATGCTCGACGCGGGAAAGAGTTTCTGCATTAAGAGCGGCTGATATTTCAGTGGTCCTGTGGGTGGCGGGAATGTCCTGGCTTTGCGACGTAGACGCGACTTCAGATTTCGCTGATACTTTTGGGCCGGCGATTTTGCTGCACATATCATCAAGAAATGCCTTCCTTAGCTCCGGCACTGGGATGGTTTCTGCCAGCATCCGCGCTAGCTCCTCGCTGTCGCCAGCTTTCTTTGCGGTTCTCTTTACCATTAGCGCTGCGATAGGTCCAAAGTGCCGCGAAAGAAGCTTTATGGATGCGGCAAGGAATTGGTCATCAAAATTGCCTTCGGAAGGCGCGGATTCAACAATCGCGTCAGCCGGTTGTTCGGTTGGCGCATCCTTGAGCGGTTCCGATTCTTTCGCCACGTTGCCCGACCCTGAAATGCTAACTTCGTATACTTCGTGCTCGCGGACATGCTTGTCCTTATGTACGCCGTGATAACGAAAGAGCTGAGCGTATTCTTCGGAAAGGCAGGACACGACATCATAATAAGACCTGGAAACCAAAATTTGATTTGGCGCGGCAAAACTCATCACGCGCTGCGCCACGTTTATTCCATCACCTATGATATTGGGTCGCCCGTTAATGTCCTTTACTACCTTGACGGGACCAAGATGAATTCCGATGCGCAATTGAAACTCAGGGAAATCCTGCTCCACGAGGGCGACGCGCAGGCTGTTTGCTATAAATAGTGCTTCCTCCGGGTCTCCTGGCAGGCAAATTGCCGCGCCGTCGCCGGTATCTAGTATGATCCGATCGACCGGTGAAACATTATGTAATGCCTGAGAGAGAAGCTCGTTCAGCCAACCTTTAAACGCCAGTTGTTTCGCGACGGTCTTTTTCGAATATTCAACGATATCGACGAACATCACGCTGCAAATTATTGTCCGTTTGAGGTTACCGAGCAGCGGATTTCCCATTGCTAGCTAGCCTTCAATCATCTGCATTGCTTTTTGCAGGCTGCGTCTCATCCGGTTAAACGAGGCCCCAAGCAATCCGATTTCATCTTTGCCGAGCTCTGAGAACTCTTCTATCGCAAAGTCACCGGTGCTCACCTGATCGGCTGCTTTTGACATCGTCTGAATCGGACGGACGATCATCCAACTCAGCATCAAGTTTAACACCACGAAGACAACCGCGAATACTGCGAACAGGGAAATCATGAACGTCGAAAAAGCACGTTGCGCGTTTTTAATGGGCAGCGACATCGGTACGGATACAATTTGAGCTCCAACGATTTCATTCATCTTCCAACCAAAACCGTTGGCTTCGCCGTACAATTTAAGCATTGACGCCGGGGCGGCGCCGGGGACACTGTGGCAAGCAAGGCACGATTCATTTTTGATTTGCAGGGGACGCGCAATGTAGAGAGACCGCCCGGTCGGGGTGTCCCGCTCTCCCGTGAATTCCTTTTTGTCCGCATTATTGCGGAAATTATTCACCAAGTCGGCTTCCCAGTCGGTGGTACGATCGCGTGGATTGGTTGGGTTAAGTATTGCCTCTTTGTAGGCGTAATCCGGGTATTTTTTTCTAAGCTCGTTGAGAGTTTCCGTCGCCGCATAGGCAGGAACACTTTGCGGCAAAAATACACGCATCAGCTGCAACTGCAAATGCGGCGCCACTTGGTTGACGGTATATCCGCGTATCGCAAGCGCGGTTTCCATCATCAATTCAGCGTTCCTGACAACTTCATCTCTCGCATTACGCTGCAGCAACGCGTATGAAATCCATCCGGTAACTCCGAACCCCACCAAAAACACTGCTAGCAGGACGAGATTAAATTTCATGCGCAGTCCCATGGATCCTCCTTTCAATCGCAATAAGCCATCTTATTTGCAGGCCATCGCCTCGGCGTAGGCTTTTGTAAAGCCGATCAGGCTAAAAGACACAGGGTGAGTACCCGTAACCGGCCACGTCGGCCAAAACCTTAGCCGTACAGTTACCTCCCGACCTATTTTGAATTCTTCAACGATTTTGGAATAGTTCGTTTCAAACACTGCGAGTTTTTTCTGACCGACCTTATCCATCGGGATCCAATCCCGGTTGCCGACCTTAAGGCCGATGTCTGAGAAACCCGGATCCAGTTCGGATTCTGTTTTTACAGTTACCGTTTTGCTGTCTACGATTATTTGTGCGCTGATTTTTTGGTAGCCGTCATCCACGGGCATCTTCGCGGACGTAGTAATGCAGCTGTCTTTATTGCCACTCAATTCCTTACTGACTTGCCATTCAGCGGCCATGACATCGATTGCGGCACCGAACCACAAGGCGCAGCCAAAGACGCAGATTCCCGGAAATTTCTCTATTGGGTTCAACATGAAAGAGAACAATCCACCGAAAATTTATGTTCTTATATTGGGCACCCCATGTTCGGTTCAGCTAGATCTAATCTAACCCAAATAGCATACTCGCAATTTATAAAAACATGAAGAAATGAAGCTCTTCGAATTCTGCGGTGGCGATACAATAATTGCAAACCGGCCACACCACCCGGATTTGCTCGTATCCATGGGCTTGCCTAGGTAATATTCTGGCTTAGATACTGAGTGTTGTACTGCTATTGATTGGCCAATCGATTCAATGATTGCGGTTGACGCCGATGGCCGCAGGTTGCAAGATTTGTATTTTGGGTCACTAGCTCAATTGGTAGAGCAGCGGACTCTTAATCCGTTGGTTCGGGGTTCGAGTCCCCGGTGGCCTACCACAGACTACAAAGGGTTAGGAATTAAGTAGCCCCTTTTTCATCTTTCGCTGTGGCCATTATCCGGCCCGTTGCGCAATTTGCGCAGAAGCTCTTGGCAAACGCGCCGATTGCGCGGGCGCCAACAGCTGTGGGCATCTGCTCTTGCCCGTAAGGCGTCGTTCGCGAATGGCGACATCCTGCCGCTACCTACAATTCATCGTGGCGCCTTACCAAGTCTGTTCGGTGCTTAGTTGGTTACAGTAAACTTCTTTAGACTTCACACAAGGTTTAGGGCAGGGCAAAACGACTATGACCTCGGTACGAAATGCGAGGCAGACTAAGGGTAAGCTCAACTTAGTCGAGCGTGTAAGAAAGTCGGGATTGCGCAAGGGAATCTAAAGCGTATCGGACTGTCAAAAATTAGTTGCCCAAAATCGTATAAATGCAACCTTCCGTATAAGGAAGCGGGATCATGAAATTACGGTGGTTAGTCATAATTCTAGTGTGGGCGCTGACGAGCGGATGGGCACTGGCTGACCATGGGTCTGGCGGTTCTCATGGGAGCGGAGGCTCTCATGGGCATCGGGGCTTTCATGGCCATAGGAGTGTCGTTATCGGGGGTCCGGTTTTTTGGCCTTGGTATGGTTACCCGTACTATTATTATCCGCCTTATTATCCGCCCTATTATTATTATCCGCCCTACGCGATGCCTTACTTACCCCCAACATATATTGAACAGCGGAGCGAGGAGGCACCAGCCCAGGAGCCGGTGCCGGCTCCTGCATATTGGTATTACTGCGCCGGCGCGAAAGCGTACTACCCTTACGTCAACGAATGTCCTGGAGGTTGGCAGCGGGTAGCACCCCAGCCACCCCCAGCCAGTACTGAAGCCGACCCATGATTTACACATCGCGCCTCTTGTCCGTGCTTGCCCTGCTCGCAGTGGGCGCGTGCACGACTACGCCGACCGGCCCTAGCGTTCTCGCGCTGCCAGGCACCGGCAAGAGCTTGGATGAGTTTCGTGCTGACGACCTGGAATGTCAACAATTTGCGCTGGCGCAGGTGCGCGGAGCAACCCCGGCTCAGGCCGCGAACGGGAGCGCTGCATACCCTTCGCAGAGGCAATACGACTTCGCGTACCTGCAGTGCATGTATGCCAAAGGGCACCGGATTCCAGTGCCCGGAGGCTTTATGTATTTTGGCCCCGGCCAGCCCGGCACATTCGTGCCGCCACCTGCACCGCCTCCGGATTCCTGACGGCCTCGTTCGATATAAGTATCTTGGGCAATTTGAGTGTCCGCAAGCTTCCTCTTCGCAAAATGTTTGCAACTCGAAGACACTGCGACGAGCGTGAAGCAGCCAGCTGCCGCGATCAACGTTGTGATAGTTGTTGCTATCGAGTCGCCGGCTGTCCCGAATTGGGGAAGCCAAGCAATGCAGCTCAGGAACTGGCTGATCGTTGGTCC
Organism: Burkholderiales bacterium; assembly: GCA_035624615.1. Classification (GTDB taxonomy): domain Bacteria; phylum Pseudomonadota; class Gammaproteobacteria; order Burkholderiales; family JAHFRG01; genus JAHFRG01. The sequence continues at coordinate 8,710 of DASPRE010000056.1, forward strand.
AACAGCAGTGCGGATTTCGGCAGCGTGATTTGCGCGGGCTCAGCGCAAAATATTGCTCGCAGCCCTGATCTCGACAAGGTGCTTTATACGGCTTGCAACAGCGCGGATTGCTTGGCCGCCTGACGAGTTGCTTCAGAGGCAACGGTTCGCGGATGGATATCGAGTTCACTTTTGGCTTGGAACAATCCCTAGAGGCGCTGGTTTCACGGCGATCATTAATCCGTAATATAATTCACTCAGAATATTTTTCTTGCGTGCCGAACTATTTGCTGGGCGCCGATAGCTCTTTACCTTCTTCCGCGGAGCCCGCTGTCGAGATTGGCGGAAGAATTCAGCTCCTCGAGGCCAATACGAATGCCTTGCTCGGCCCGCCACCGCCTGACTGAGAAGGTTGCAGGTCCTGATTTCCTAAATCCTGAAATGATTTGATAGGCAGAGGTACTTTTGATCTAGATCAAAGATGCGGATGCACCATGGAACTAGACTGAATTTAATCTCTTTTTTCTGTTTGAGACCTTAACTATGGATACCGGTGCCCAACTTTCGCGCAGTTACGACCTTTCCAGCAAGGTTGCACGGCTTTTGCAGAAGCGTGTGAAAATCGCGCAAGACCAGTTTAGAGAGCGGGTGCAGAAAGCCTACAACGACCATGTTGCTGACTTGGCGGCGAAGCCCGTCAATGCTTGGAACATCTGGACCAGCTTGTACCATTATTCGATTGACAGTTGGCAGCGCGCAGTGTTGTTCTGGGACACGCTGCGGGAGCGTGGCACCAATTATCTCGAGCACGTCCAACAGGGCCAGCCGCCCGTGTTGCACTTTGAATACGAGATGGTGCTCGATGGTCGCGTACTCAAGCGGCCGGTCAACTACGCGTTGGTGCGGATCATCCCGCCCGAAGGCGTGACAGTGGACCCGAAGCGGAGGCCTTACATTATCATCGATCCGCGCGCTGGACACGGTCCCGGCATCGGCGGCTTCAAGGACGATTCGCAGGTGGGCGTCGCGTTGCGCGATGGACATCCGGTTTATTTCGTGATTTTTTTCCCCAAACCGGAGCCGGGACAAACGCTGCTCGACGTATGCACGGCAGAGCAGCAGTTCGTGCACAAAGTGCGCGCGCTGCACCCCGAGAGCGCGAAGCCAGCGATTGTCGGCAACTGTCAAGGAGGCTGGGCGGCGATGATGCTTGCTGCGTCTAGTCCCGACGATACCGGCCCGATCGTAATCAACGGGGCTCCGATGTCCTATTGGGGCGGTGCGTGGCAGGAAGGCGAAGGCGACAACCCGATGCGCTACTCGGGCGGCATGCTCGGCGGCTCGTGGCTTGCCTCGCTCATGGCCGATCTCGGCAACGGGACTTTCGACGGCGCATATCTGGTGCAGAATTTCGAGAATCTCAACCCGGCCAACACATTTTGGGATAAGTATTATCACTTGTTCGCAAACATTGATACCGAAGCGCCGCGCTTTCTCGGATTCGAGCGCTGGTGGGGCGGCTTCTATCTGATGAATCGGGAGGAGATCGAATGGATAACGCGCAATCTCTTCGTTGGTAATAAGCTTTGGTCCGGTGAAACCCGCGCGCGTGGCGGCAAGGTTCTTGATCTGCGCGAAATCAAGTCACCGATTATTCTGTTCGCTTCAATGGGCGACAACATCACTCCGCCGCAACAGGCATTCAATTGGGTGGCGGATGTCTACGGCAGCACCGAGGAGATCAAGGCGCGAGGCCAAGTGATTGTCGGGCTACTGCATAAGGACATTGGACACCTCGGCATTTTTGTATCTGGCAAGGTGGCAAAAAAAGAGCACGCCCAGATTGTCTCCGTGTTAAAGGCGATCGATTTGTTGCCGCCGGGTCTGTACGGGATGGAGATCACCGAACGGAAAGGTGAAAATGGGAAAACCGAGTACCAAGTCGAATTCCACGAGCATCGGCTCGAAGACGTTATCGCGCGCCTTAATCGCCTGAAACGCGCCGACGAGAAACCATTTGAGGCTGTGGCGGAGGTCTCGGAGTTCAACCAGCGTGCGTATGAGCTCTTTGCCCAACCGCTGATTCAATCCCTGTCGAATGAGCTTACTGCGAAGCTGTCGCGCGAATTTCATCCGCTGCGCTTCCAGCGCTGGGCATTCTCCGATGCAAATCCGTGGCTGGCTTGGCTTGCTCCTGCGGCGCAAGCCGTTAAGGCCCGCCGCAAGGCGGTGGCCGCGGATGACCCTACGCGCAAGGTCGAGAAGATGATGTCAGAACTTGTCAGCGCCTCGCTTGATTTTTACCGGGCAACGCGCGATGCGATAAGCGAAGCGGCGTTCTTCCAGACCTACGGCAGCTTGTTCTCGTTTTACCTTGCTGACAAATATGAAGCAGAAGAGCGCGCGGCCGAAAGCACTACGGATCCGCGCGAGCTGCCATTCGTCAAGGATGCACTCGCATCGATTTCGGAAGGCGGCTACGCCGAAGCATTTGCGCGCGTGGCGTTCCTGCTCATGCGCAAAGGCAACGTGCCGCTATCGCAGCTGGTAATGAAACAGGAGCTTATAAACGATTACAGCGACCTGCTGCCGTCTTTGCCACTCGACCAGTGGCGCCGGATTCGGGGCGAGCAGGAAATCATCGCGCGCTACGAACCCGATCAGGCGATCGAGACCCTGCCTGAGCTGCTTCGCGAGCGCGCCGACCGCGAGCGCCTGATTACCCTGCTCGAACGGCTGCTCGCCGACAGACGTGTTCTGCAATCCAAGCCCACTCCGGAGCAAATGGCAATGCTTGAACGCATCCGCTCGGTGCTGAACGCGCGGCCGTCGGGGGGCCGGCGCCTCACTGCCGTCAAGCGCAACCCGGGTTGAGCGGCATGGAGCGGAAACACGAAAAGTACGAACGTCTGATCGCGCGCTGCAAATTGCTGGCGCCCACACCGACCGCCGTAGCGCATCCATGTGATGAGAGTTCCCTGAGGGCAGCCACCGAGGCGGCCAAGGCTGGTCTGATCGCGCCGACCCTCGTCGGACTGAGCGCACGCATCAAGGCCGTGGCAAAGCAACATTCGATAGACATTTCAAATCTTGAGATCGTGGATGCATCCCACAGCGAGGCCTCCGCTGCTGCGGCCGTGGCGCTGGTGCGCGAAGGGAAAGCCGAAGCGCTGATGAAAGGTAGTCTCCACACGGACGAACTGATGGGCGCGGTGGTCAAGCGCGATACTGGCCTGCGCACGGCGCGGCGCATCAGCCACTGTTTTATCATGGATGTGCCTGCCCTAACCGAGGCGCTCATTATTACGGACGCAGCGGTCAATATCGCTCCCACGCTCAAGGACAAGATAGACATCGTGCAAAACGCGATTGACCTGGCACATGATTTGGGGTTGTCTGAAGTGCGGGTGGCGATACTCTCGGCGATGGAGACAGTCAATCCTGACGTGCCTTCGACGCTCGAGGCAGCTGCGCTTTGCAAGATGGCAGATCGCAGACAGATTACCGGCGCGCTGCTCGATGGGCCGCTTGCCCTCGACAACGCAATCAGTCTTGAGGCTGCACAAATCAAGAAAATCGATTCGCCGGTCGCGGGGCGCGCCAACGTGCTGGTAGCCCCGGATCTTGAGGCCGGCAATATGCTGGCGAAGAGCCTGACATTTCTCGCAGGTGCGGACGCGGCCGGCATCGTGCTCGGTGCGCGCGTGCCAATAATTCTGACGAGCCGAGCCGACTCTGTGCTAACTCGGCTCGCCTCATGCGCGGTCGCCGCGCTGCTGGCCAAAGCGCGCCGCGAACGAGGCGGCAAACAGCTTTGGTGAGGCTATGACAGACGCGATTCTGGTTCTAAACGCAGGCTCGTCGAGCATCAAGTTCTCGGTGTTTGTCGACGAAGGGGTGGAGCCTGCGTTCAGATTCGGCGGCCAAATCGAGGGGCTCTATACCGCGCCGCGCTTTGCTGCCAAGGATGCATCCGGCGCTAGCATCGGTGCCCGCGCATGGGATGAAGGTACGCGCCTGGGCCATGACGGCGCGATTGACTACCTGGTCAAATTTCTACGCGAGCATCGCGAAAACCACGTCCTGGTCGCGGTGGGTCACCGTGTGGTGCATGGTGGGCTCGAGTTTTCGAAGCCGGTACTGATTGATCCGCAGGTCGTCGCGAAGCTCGAAAAATTTATTCCGCTTGCGCCACTACACCAACCACACAACCTCACGCCGATCCGCATCGTCATTGAGCGAATTCCGCAACTGCCGCAGGTTGCGTGCTTCGATACCGCGTTTCATCGCGCTCAGCCGGAAGTTGCGCAGGCATTCGCGCTGCCGCGCTCCATTACTGACCGCGGGGTGCGCCGCTACGGCTTTCACGGCTTGTCCTATGAGTACATCGCCAGCACATTACCGCGATTTGATGCGAAGGCGGCAACCGGCCGAGTTGTCGTTGCGCACTTGGGCAATGGCGCCAGCATGTGCGCGATCAGGACTGGCAAGAGCATCGCGAGCACGATGGGATTTACCGCGGTCGACGGCCTGCCGATGGGCACGCGTTGCGGGACGATAGACCCTGGAGTCATGCTCTATCTGATGGACGAGCTGAAAATGGATGCGCGGGCAATCGAAAAGCTCATCTACCAACAATCGGGACTGCTCGGCGTGTCCGGAATTTCAAGCGATATGAGAGCGCTATTGGCCAGTAGCGATTCCCACGCAAAACTAGCAATTGAACTCTTCGTGTATCGCATTACGCGTGAACTGGGTTCGCTGGCGGCGGCACTGGGCGGTCTCGATGCGCTGGTGTTTACCGGTGGCATCGGCGAGCACGCTGTGGCGATCCGCGAGCGGGTATGCCGTGGCGCTGCCTGGCTGGGCGTGGAGCTCGACTCGGTCGCCAACAACTCGGGTCAGCCGCGCATTAGCG
>DASPRE010000084.1:0-35551 GCA_035624615.1 Burkholderiales bacterium
GGCGTAAACAGCCGTTTGATTTCCACCATTTCGTCTCCCGGCTGCTTGCTGGGAGTGAAGCCGATGGCCGTTTTGGAAAGCGACTCCGCCCCGGCGTTTGTGGTCATGATGATCATCACGTTGCGGAAGTCTGCTTTACGCCCGTTGTTGTCGGTGAGCGTGCCATGATCCATCACCTGCAAAAGGATATTGAAGATGTCAGGATGGGCCTTCTCGATTTCATCCAGCAAAAGCACCGCATAAGGATGCTTGGTAATTGCCTCAGTAAGCAATCCACCTTGGTCGAAACCCACATATCCGGGCGGAGCGCCGATTAGGCGTGAGACTGCGTGCCGTTCCATGTATTCGGACATATCGAAGCGGATCAGCTCAATACCCATTACGTAAGCCAGTTGCCGCGCGACTTCAGTCTTTCCCACCCCGGTTGGGCCGGAGAACAAGAACGAACCGATCGGTTTTTGCGGATTGCTAAGACCGCTCCTTGCCATCTTGATTGCCGCAGTGAGCGCGTCTATAGCCCGGTCCTGACCGAAGACCACTGCTTTTAGATCCCGATCGAGATTTCTCAACGCGGTGCGGTCGTCGGTGGACACATTTTGCGGCGGAATGCGCGCGATCTTGGCGATGATTTCTTCAATTTCGTGCTTGCTGATGATTCTTTTCTGCTTGGATTTAGGCAGTATTTTTTGCGCCGCTCCGGCTTCGTCAATGACATCTATCGCCTTGTCGGGCAAGTGCCGGTCATTGATATAACGCGCTGAGAGTTCCGCCGCACTGCTGAGCGCGGCAGCGGTATATTTCACACCGTGGTGTGATTCAAAGCGCGATTTTAGACCGCGCAGAATGGCCACCGTCTCGTCAACACTCGGCTCGACTACATCGATTTTCTGAAAGCGCCGCGACAGCGCGTGGTCTTTTTCGAAAACCCCACGGTATTCGTTGTAAGTAGTAGCGCCTATGCATTTCAGCTGTCCCTGATTCAGTGCCGGCTTAAGCAGGTTGGAAGCATCCAATGTTCCGCCTGAAGCCGCGCCCGCTCCGATCAGGGTATGGATTTCGTCTATGAAAAGTATGGCGTTTGGATTGTCAAGGAGCTGCTTCAACACCGCCTTCAGTCGCTGCTCGAAATCGCCGCGGTACTTGGTCCCGGCGAGCAGCGCGCCCATGTCCAACGCGTAAACCTGGCTGCGCTTCAGGACCTCTGGCACATTGCCTTCGACGATGCGCCGGGACAAGCCTTCGGCAATTGCGGTTTTGCCCACACCTGCTTCGCCAACCAAGAGTGGATTATTCTTCCGGCGCCGGCATAGCGTTTGCACGACACGCTCAAGCTCGCGCTCGCGCCCAATCAAAGGGTCAATCTTGCCGGCCAGCGCCAAGGCATTCAAGTTCATCGTATAGTTTTCCAGTGCCCCGCCGGGACCCGGCTCCTGCTCGGTATCCACCTCGCTTTCCGCCTTGTTCGCGGAGCTGTTTTGCGGCACTTTGGTGATGCCATGAGAAATATAATTCACGACATCGAGCCGCGTGACGCCTTTTTGATGCAGAAAGTACACCGCGTGCGAATCCTTTTCGCCAAAAATGGCCACCAACACGTTCGCTCCGGTGACTTCCTTTTTGCCCGAGGATTGCACATGCAGAATGGCGCGCTGAATCACGCGCTGGAACCCTAACGTGGGCTGAGTATCCACATCGCCGCTTACCTTTGGCGTGTGCTCGGTAACGAAATCTACAAGCAGTTTGCGCAGGTCCTCGATGTTGACCGCGCACGCGCGCAGTACCTCGGAAGCCGTGGGGTTGTCGAGCAACGCCAGCAGCAGATGTTCCACGGTAATAAACTCGTGTCGCTTCTGGCGCGCTTCAACGAACGCCATGTGAAGGCTGACTTCGAGCTCCTGAGCAATCATCTAAATTTTCCCAATCTCATGTTTGTTCCATGACACACTGTAACGGATGCTGGTGCTGCTTGGCAAACGCCACTACTTGTTCAACTTTCGTTGCCGCAACGTCCCTAGGATAGACACCGCACACGCCCATTCCTTCTCTGTGTACTTTGAGCATTATCTGCGTGGCCTGTTCACGGTTCATCAAAAAAATTGTCTGCAACACCGCAACCACGAAATCCATAGGCGTGTAATCGTCGTTAAGTAGCACAACCTTGAACATCGGCGGCGGCTTGAGTTTGCTTTTTTTTGCCTCTAGTACCGTGTCTTCGCGTTGCCGGGTAGCCATTTCTTGCCTAGTCTAAAGCGCTTTGCAACATCTGCTCAATAATAATGTATGCCGATTGCCAGCATTCTTTCAAGTGCGTCCCAAAAATTTTTTATCTAAACACTTGACTTAGGCACTTGAATTAGCGTAAAAAGCAGATTCGGATGTTTGGCTTCAAGTTAGCTGCAGTACCGGTTTAACCGTTTGCGGTCTTGATTCTCAAACAGCGTTCGGGTTTGAGCCCGTTAATTTTTTTCAAGGAAGCAAAATGGCAACTGGTACAGTTAAGTGGTTTAACGATTCAAAAGGCTATGGGTTTATCACCCCGGATGATGGTAGCGAAGATTTATTTGCACATTTCTCCGCAATCAACATGAACGGGTTTAAGACTCTGAAAGAAGGGCAAAAAGTGTCCTTTGAAGTAACTCAAGGACCGAAGGGCAAGCAAGCATCCAATATTCAGACTATGTCCTAAAAATTTTGTACCTCGGCATGGATTGCACCGAGGCACATTCATTAAAGCCCGCCGCAATGGCGGGCTTTTTCATTTTAACGGCGCTTTAGTTTTTAGTAACGTTAACTACTGATAATGCGCTTGACCAAAGCATGACCGAATCCCGAGCAGGTGACCTGGGTGGCACCGGTCATAAGGCGCGCGAAATCGTAAGTCACGGTTTTGGCCTGAATGGTATCTTCCATAGACCGAATGATGAGATCGGCGGCTTCGAACCATGCCATATGCCGCAGCATCATCTCTGCGGAAAGTATCAGTGAGCCCGGGTTAACATAATCCTTGCCGGCGTATTTGGGCGCAGTACCGTGGGTAGCTTCGAACATAGCCACTGAATCGCTCATGTTGGCACCTGGCGCAATACCAATTCCGCCGACTTGAGCTGCCAGCGCGTCGGAAATATAGTCGCCGTTCAAATTGAGGGTGGCAATCACGTCGTAATCCTCCGGGCGAAGCAGTATTTGCTGCATAAACGCATCGGCGATGACATCCTTAATAATGACGCCTCCATCTGCGAGCTTCATCCACGGTCCACCATCCAATTCGGTCGCACCGAATTCTCGCTGTGCAAGTTCGTAGCCCCAATTCTTGAATGCTCCCTCGGTATATTTCATGATGTTACCTTTGTGCACTAGTGTCACCGATTTGCGGTGGTTGTTAAGCGCATACAGTATCGCCTTGCGCACCAGCCGCTCGGTACCCTCGCGCGACACAGGCTTGATGCCGATACCTGAGGTTTTGGGAAAGCGGATTTTAGTCACGCCCATGTCTCTGATGAGGAAATCAATAACTTTTTTCGCTTTCTCGGATTCCGATTCCCACTCGATTCCGGCGTAAATGTCTTCAGAGTTCTCGCGGAAAATTACCATATTAGTTTTCTCGGGATGCAGCAGCGGGCTCGGCACGCCCTTGAAATAGCGGACCGGGCGCAGGCAAACATAAAGATCTAGTTCTTGGCGCAACGCCACGTTGATCGAGCGGATACCCCCGCCTACCGGAGTAGTCAGCGGTCCCTTGATCGACACTACGTATTTGCGTGCCGCGTCTAGCGTTTCATCTGGCAACCAAATGTCTTTGCCATAAATCTTCGTGGATTTTTCACCGGCGAAGGTCTCCATCCAGATGATCTTGCGCTGCCCGTTGTAGGCCTTTTTCACGGCAGCATCCACGACATTGCGCATCACCGGCGTGATATCCACACCGATACCGTCGCCCTCGATAAACGGGATAATTGGGTGGCCCGGGACGCTTAAAGTTTTGTCGTCATTAACGCGTATGAGCTCGCCGTCAGACGGTACCTTTATGTGCTTGTACATATTGAACCTTTGTCAATAAGGAGCGATTGAATTGTCAGCGATGTGCGACGGTGGACAGTCTTATATCTTATATAATATATTATATTTTGGGGCTGTGGCCGATCGGATGTTGTGGCAACAATGTGGAACAAACGACGCATTTCAAAAAAACGCTAATTTTAAGCAACAAACATATAAATTATAAGCCTGAAAATTTAATTGCCCCTGTAGCGAAGCTTCGATGGATATCGATTCGGTCCGGGAACACTACTTAAGAAAATTGCGCCTTCAAAATATTTTCGGCTAGTCCAGTGAAAAATCCATCGTTTATGCTCTGCACAATGAAGCCGCTATTGTTCCATTGGGAGATCCCATTGGGCATAATTTATTATGCTGATTAATAAAGTATTACTGGCTACTGTTGCACTGCGGGTAAAAATTATACAATTTGCAAATTGCCATGTTATACTCAACCCGGTATCACGAAACGCTCGTCTCACACAAAGACGACGTAACTTTGGGCCGATGTTAAGCACATCAACGGCTCGCCAGGTTTGCCAGACTCGATCTCTGGCTGCCCCGTGGAAGCGGTTGCCGATGGGTACTGCCCACGCACAATTTTTTCAACAAGCAGCTTGTTATAACAGTTGGGTCGACGAAACGAAAGATATTGTACTGCCAGCATGACGGACACTTGGGCATGCGCTTTTCGGAATCACGCTTCCCAACCAAATTTTGTTAGGAAAACTCATGAGCAATGACCTGGAAATAGCACGTATCAAAAAAGAGTGGGCTGAAAACCCGCGCTGGAAAGGCGTCAAGCGCAATTACACCCCTGAAGATGTTGACCGTTTGCGTGGCACGGTACACGTCGAATATACACTCGCTAAGCGGGGCGCGGAAAAACTCTGGAAACTGATCAACGAGCTGCCTTTTGTAAATGCGCTCGGCGCACTCACCGGAAACCAGGCCCTGCAGCAGGTGAAGGCTGGCCTGAAGGCGGTCTATTTATCCGGATGGCAGGTGGCGGCAGATGCCAATCTCGCCGGCCAGATGTATCCAGATCAGTCGCTCTATCCCGCGAACAGCGTACCCGCTGTGGTAAAAGCTATCAACAATACGTTTATGCGCGCTGATCAACTCCACCACGCAGAAGGAAAGGATGATGTCGACTGGTTTGCGCCAATAGTTGCTGACGCGGAAGCCGGCTTTGGTGGCGTGCTTAACGCGTTCGAATTGATGAAAGCCATGATCGAAGCCGGTGCCGCGGGCGTACACTTTGAAGACCAGCTTGCCTCGGCCAAAAAATGCGGCCACATGGGCGGCAAAGTACTGATACCCACTCAAGAAGCGGTGCAAAAACTGGTTGCTGCGCGATTGGCCTCGGATATCCTCGGGGTGCCAACTGTTCTGTTCGCGCGTACCGACGCCGAAGGGGCGAACTTACTTACGTCCGATGTTGACGACAACGACAAACCTTTTCTCACGGGGGAACGTACTTCCGAGGGCTTCTACCGTGTAAAAAACGGCTTGGAACAGGCCGTTTCACGAGGAATTGCCTATGCGCCGTATGCCGATCTACTGTGGTGTGAAACCGGCGTTCCCGATCTAGAGTTTGCGAAGAAGTTCGCCGACGCCATGCACAAACATTTTCCGAACAAACTGCTGTCCTATAACTGTTCACCCTCGTTTAATTGGAAGAAGAACCTGGACGATGCAACCATTGCCCGATTCCAGCGCGAACTCGGTGCCATGGGCTACAAGTTCCAGTTCATTACCCTTGCCGGCTTTCACGCGCTGAATTACAGCATGTTCGAGCTGGCGCGCGGCTACATGCAGCGCGGCATGGCGGCGTTCGTTGAGATGCAACAGAAGGAATTCGCGGCGGCCGAAAAGGGCTTTACTGCTGTGAAGCACCAGCGCGAGGTCGGAACTGGCTATTTCGATCAGGTTACTCAAGTAATCCACAGCGGCGAGTCGTCGGTGACCGCGCTTACCGGGTCCACCGAAGAAGCGCAGTTCGGTTGATAAGCGCCTCAAGGAGGATTTTGCCGTGGGCAAAGCCTTCGGGTGGCCATAGCTTTTTTATGGCCAAGTTGCCTTAGTTGAAGTTTTCAGATAATTAGAAATTGTAAAGGAGAATATCAATGGGCCATATTCATGCCCAAAACGAAGGCATTGCCGTTCTAGGCAAAATAAGTCCCGAATTTGCAGAAATCCTGACGCCTCAAGCATTGGATTTTGTAGCTAAGCTGGCGCGCAAGTTTGAAGACAGGCGCCGTGAATTGATGCGGGTCCGCATAGTGCGCCAAGCCGATTTCGACAAAGGCAGGCGCCCCGATTTTCTTCCGCAAACGCGCCACATTCGGGAAAAAAGCTGGACTGTCGCACCGCCACCGCACAATTTGCTCGACCGCCGCATAGAAATCACCGGGCCAGTCGAGCGCAAAATGATCATCAACGCCCTCAATTCTGGCGCCAACGTATTCATGGCGGACTTCGAGGATTCGTGTAGCCCCACTTGGGAAAACATGATTCAGGGCCAGATCAACCTGCGAGACGCGGTGCGGGGTACCATCAGCTACACTTCAGCAGAAGGAAAACAATACAAGCTCGACAAAAGGACCGCTACCCTCATGGTGCGGCCACGCGGATGGCATCTTCCTGAAAATCACGTGCAGGTCGACGGACAGCCGGTTTCGGGGGCGATTTTCGACTTCGCGCTTTACTTTGTTCACAACATCAACGAGCTGCTGACCCGCAAAACCGGTGCATATTTCTATTTGCCAAAACTCGAAAGCCATCTCGAAGCGCGGCTGTGGAACGACATTTTCAATCTCGCGCAGGACGAATTGCGGATTCCCCGCGGTACCATCAGGGCTACGGTACTGATCGAAACCATACTTGCCGCCTTTGAGATGGAGGAAATTCTTTACGAACTACGAGACCACTCGGCCGGACTCAACGCCGGGCGCTGGGATTACATCTTCAGCTGCATCAAAAAATTCCGCAATGACCCGAATTTTGTCCTCGCTGACCGCAGTCATGTCACCATGACCAGCCCCTTCATGCGCGCGTACGCGTTGCTGCTAATCAAGACTTGCCACAAGCGGGGAGCTCACGCCATGGGTGGAATGGCGGCACAAATCCCTATCAAGACTGATGCCGCGGCAAACGAAGCAGCGCTGGCAAAAGTGCGCACTGACAAGGACCGCGAAGCTTCCGATGGTTACGACGGCACCTGGGTTGCACACCCCAAGCTGGTGACGGTCGCGAAAGCGTCGTTTGACACGGTGATGTCCACGCCCAACCAGATCCGCAAGCAGCGCGATGACGTTCGGGTCGATGCTGCCGATCTCCTTGCTTTTGGGCCGGAGAAACCGATCACGGAACAAGGCTTGCGCATGAACATCAACGTCGGCCTGCAGTATTTGGGATCCTGGCTCGCCGGGGTCGGGTGCGTGCCAATTTACAATCTCATGGAAGACGCCGCCACTGCCGAAATTGCCCGCTCGCAGATCTGGCAATGGATCAGGAGCCCGAAAGGGGTGCTCGAAGATGGCCGCAAGGTCACGAAGGAAATGTTCCGGGAGTTTTTGCCGCAGGAACTCGCAAAGATTCGGCAAGAGCTCGGCGAAAAACAATTTCACGAGGTCGGACGCTATGAAGAAGCTGCCGGGATTTTCGACGAAATTACCACTAACAACGATTTTGTAGAGTTTTTTACCCTGCCCGGGTACGCCCATCTTAATCGTGCGGAGTGAAATGAGCGGCCTTGTCAACCTAATGCAGGTTTGCCCGTTATTAACATTGGCACGCTTGTGCCTATTAATAATTTTTTAATTGGAAGGAAATACCATGAGCAAATTGTTGTCCATCCTTGTTGCCGCTATTTTTGCTGCGGTGACCCTGTCCGCCATTGCTGCGGAGCCGGCCGCTCCAGCTGCGACTGAACAATCGCAAGCGGCTAAGCCCGGCAAAACGGAACAGAAAACGGAAAAGAAAGCTGAAAAGAAAAAAGAAGGCAAAAAAACGGCGAAGAAAAAAAATAAGCCTAATCCAGAAGAAAAGAAATCCTGAGCCGTTTTTTCTATCAAGCCACAAAAGGCAGGGCAAATGCCCTGCCTTTTTATTTGCAGGATCGGGTCAGCTTTTGGGTTAGCCTGAGAAAAGATAAAATCCGTTATCCACCGCGGGAAATACGGCATGATTTGGAGACCGAATGTCACAGTAGCTGCTGTTGTAGAGGAGAACGGCAAATTTTTGCTGGTTGAGGAGCAAACGGACGAGGGTACGCTATTAAACCAGCCTGCAGGTCATCTGGAAGCGAATGAAACTTTGCTCCAAGGCGTAATGCGTGAAACCCTAGAAGAAACCGCATATCAGTTTCAGCCCAAATTTTTACTCGGTGTTTATCGCTGGCAAAGGCAAGGAAGCGATGTTACCTACCTGCGATTTGCTTTTACGGGGTATACCTCTGGCTTCGATCGGCAACGCAAGCTGGATCAAGGGATAATTTGCGCCGCCTGGATGACCGAGGCAGAAATCCGTAAACAAGCGCACCGCCATCGCAGCCCGCTGGTACTTCGCTGCGTGCAGGATTATCTTGCGGGCAAGCGTTACCCGCTCGATATCCTCATCGATTACCAATGAACGTATGCACAGAATCGTTTTCCTGTTGTTCTTAATCTGTTGCGTGACGGCGCAAGCCAAAGAGGTAAAGTTTTGCTACTATTATGATTGCGCAACGCACGCATCCGTAGCATTCAGCGAGCAACGACTTGCGAACGTGGCCACGCTGCTTAAAGGAGTGCCTGAATCTGCGTCGGAATGCGAAGCCATTACCCATGAGGCAGGCATCCTCCCGCGCTTTGCCGAAGAGCAAATCCGGATTGATCCCAGCGAGGACCGGGACAGCGGCGTTGACAGCCGCATGGATTCAACGGATCAATCGTTTGCCGCCACAACCTACCTGAAAGTCCTGGAAGGCCGTGGCTTACTGAAAATCCATCGCGTAAAGTCCCGCGTGGTGCATGGAGCCGCCAAGCCACGCTGGGGCACGCGAATTTCTGGAATCTGCACTGATCAGGTAGTCGCTGCGGATTCCCGGTATTTTCCCAACGGTCATCACGCTGTAATTCTTTTGCTCGGTGCATGGTTGAAAGGTGTCAAGCCCAATGCCTAAAAAGCATGTTATCGTCGGCATGTCCGGCGGTGTGGATTCATCGGTTGCCGCCTTGCTGCTTCAGCAGCAAGGCTTCGATGTGCGTGGACTTTTCATGAAAAACTGGGAGGACGACGACACCGACGAATACTGTTCTTCGAGGCAGGATTTGATCGATGCAGTTGCGGTCGCCGACCGCATCGGCATCGACATCGAGACAGTCAATTTTTCCGCCGAGTACAAGGAACGGGTATTTAGCGATTTTCTCAAAGAGTACCGCGGCGGCCGCACTCCGAACCCGGATGTGCTGTGCAACGCTGAAATTAAGTTCAAGGCATTCCTCGAGCATGCGCTGCAACGGGGCGCGGATTACATCGCCACAGGGCATTACGCTCAGATTCGCGAAACCGATGGGTTATTCCAGTTACTTAAAGCGGAGGACGGCACCAAGGATCAAAGTTATTTTCTATACCGCCTGCACCAGGTCCAGCTCTCCAAAACGCTTTTCCCTCTCGGCAGGCTGTACAAGCGCGAAGTCAGAGAAATAGCGAAACAGCGGGGTCTGCCGGTTCACGACAAGAAAGATAGCACCGGCATTTGTTTTATAGGCGAGCGCCCTTTCCGCGAATTCCTGAACCGCTATCTGCCGAAAAATCCGGGCGCAATTGAAACTTCTGACGGTGAAGTCGTAGGCGAACACATAGGTCTCATGTATTACACCGTGGGTCAGCGGCAGGGTTTAGGCATAGGTGGCAAAGGGGAAGCATGGTATGTCGCTGCTAAGGACATGGCGCGCAATGTGCTCGTGGTAGTGCAAGGCCACGATCACCCTGCATTATTCCGCCAGAAACTTACCAGTAGCCGTCTCAGCTGGATCAGCGGGCGCGCACCGCATTGCAACTGGGTGTACTGCGCAAAAACCCGTTACCGGCAAGCGGACGCTGCGTGCTGCATAGCGCAGGTAGATGAACACAACTGCCAAATCGAGTTTGCCGAGCCGCAATGGGCAGTCACGCCCGGGCAGTCGGTAGTGATTTACGAGAGCAAGGTATGCCTTGGAGGAGGGATTATCGATGCCTGAAGCATTATGCGGCGGGCGGCACGGTATCTTTGAACGATGCCCGCTGCATGAGTTTGCCGTACAGCTTGTCCAGATTAGGATAAGAGGCACGCCAATTTAAGTCAGGCAGGCGCAAATCGAGGAAGCCGAGCGCACAGCCTACCGCGATGTCGGATAGATTATAAGTATCGCCCGAACACCAGTTCTTTTCACCAAGTTCAATCGAGGCGGACTTGAGGCCACCGACAATCTTGCCCCGCTGACGGGTAATCCAGTCTTTGCTTTGCAGCTTCGCGGGACGTCTCAATTCGATCACGATTGCCGCTGCTGCCTCGGATATGCCATCCGCCAATGCTTCCCAGCGCTTGACCAAAGTCCGCTCGCGGTTTCCTTCGGGAATGAGCCGGCCCAAGGGGGTAAGGGTGTCCAAGTATTCAGCAATGACCCGCGAGTCAAACAAGCTGGTGCCCTCGTCCAAGAGCAGAACCGGAACCTTGCCTAGCGGATTATATTCCGGTACTTTCGTATCCTCGCTCCACGGGATATCAACTTGCATCTCGTAATCAATTCGCTTTTCGGCGAGCACCACGCGTACTTTGCGCACGTAAGGGCTGGTCAGTGATCCAATCAATTTCATGGGATTCCCTATAAAAGCAATTGCGTGTTTATTATAACATTTCCGTCCCGCCCGGCACGGCGTGTCCACGCTAGTGCAGACTGATTTTCTGCCGTGTTTTTGTGATTATTTGATTACGCTTGAAACCAGCAGGCGAAGCTTCGGGATTATTTTTTTCTCAAACCAAGGATTGCTCTTGAGCCAGCCGCGATTGCGCGGACTGGGGTGCGGTAGCGGAAGAAAATCCGGCAGATATTCTTGGTAAGCGCGCACGGTGTCGGTAACCGTGGGTTTCGCCCTGCTACCCAGGTAATACGCCTGCGCGTAATTCCCAACTAATAAAGTTAGCTTGATACCCGGCAACGAAGCGCGCAGCCTCGGATGCCAAAGCGGCGCGCATTCAGGCCGCGGCGGCAGATCCCCGCTTTCACCAGTGCCGGGATAGCAAAACCCCGCGGGAATGATGGCAATGCGGCGGGTATCGTAGAATTCGTGCCGCTCAAGCTTAAGCCATTCACGCAAGCGGTCGCCCGACGGATCATTCCACGGAATTCCGGTTTCATGCACTTTGCGGCCCGGAGCCTGCCCCACGATCATCAGCTTAGCCGTCACTGCAGCGAGGAGTATCGGCTTAGGCGGATAAGGTAGATGCGCTTCACATACCCTGCAGGCCCGCACTTCCCGTAATAAACGGGCAAATCTGGTTGAATTTCGCTCAGGCGTCCGCATATTTCAGCTGTGATAAAATGCGTTCGTTAGCTAAAGGCACAAAATGAAACCTTTGACCGCGCTCTCCCCACTCGACGGGCGCTACCATAATAAAGTCGAAGCCTTGCGCAAGTATTTCAGCGAGTATGCGCTAATTCGCTACCGGGTCCAGGTGGAAATCGAATGGCTGAAAGCCTTAAGCCGGGAACCGGCGATCACCGAAGTCCCCCAGTTCTGTGATGCCACCCTGAAACAGCTCGATGCGTTGGCGGCCGGCTTTTCTGAAGCCGACGCCGAAGCGGTAAAAACTGTCGAATCGCGCATCAACCATGATATCAAAGCCGTCGAGTACTGGCTGAGAGAACGTCTCTCGGGTAACCCGGAAATTGCAAGGATTTCCGAATTCATTCATTTCGCTTGCACCTCGGAAGACATCAACAATCTCTCCTATGCCCTGATGCTGAAGAACTCGCGCCAACACGTGATGCTGCCTGCTCTTCAAGACATCATCAATACGCTCACCGAGTTCGCGCACCGGCTTGCGACGACGCCCATGCTCGCCCATACGCACGGTCAGCCAGCCTCCTCCACTACCTTGGGTAAAGAGCTCGCCAACGTCGCCTACCGCCTGCGCCGCGCCGCGCAGCGCATTGCCGCGGTCAGGATTCTTGGGAAAATCAACGGCGCGGTGGGAAACTACAACGCGCACCTAGCCGCATACCCCGATTTCGACTGGGAAAAATTCGCGCATACTTTTGTCACGAGTTTCGGATTTGAATTCAATCCCTACACCATCCAAATCGAGCCACACGATTACATGGCGGAACTGTTTGACGCGTTTGCTGCAGCCAATAACATCCTGCTGGACCTCGACCGAGATATGTGGGGCTACATCGCATTAGGATACTTCAGGCAGAGGGCCGATGAACGGGAGGTGGGATCGTCCACCATGCCGCACAAAGTAAATCCGATTGATTTTGAAAACTCCGAAGGCAATCTCGGGCTTGCCAATGCTCTACTTCGACATTTGAGCGACAAACTTCCGGTATCCCGGTGGCAGCGCGATCTCACCGACTCCACGGTACTGCGCAATATCGGGGTGGCACTGGGCTATACCTTGCTTGGCTGCGATTCCTGCCTCAAGGGCTTACGCAAGCTGGAAGCCAATCCGCAACGTCTGATGCAGGACCTGGAACAGAATTGGGAAGTGCTGGCAGAACCCATCCAGACGGTAATGCGCCGCTACGGCGTGGCTAATTCTTATGAACAATTGAAGCAGCTTACGCGTGGGAAAAACGGCATCACGCGTGAAACACTGCACGGCTTCATCAACAGCCTGGCGATTCCGACGAAGGAAAAAAACCGGCTGCTGCAAATGACGCCTTGGGAATATATTGGCAAGGCGGCCGAACTCGCAAAGAGAATCTAGCGCGGTTCAGCGCGCCCGCGCAAGGCGCGGAGATATTCAATTACTCCTGGCAGAATGGAAACAAATATAATCAGCATGATAAATACGGTCAGATTCTGCCTTACCACTGGAACGTTACCGAAGTAGAATCCTCCGAAAACGAAAAAGCTGATCCAAAACACACTGCCTCCAAAGCTGTACAGCAAAAAGCGCGGATAGCGCATGCGTCCGATTCCCGCAACGAAAGGCGCAAAAGTGCGGATGACGGGAATAAACCGCGCAATCAGGATGGTCTTGCCCCCGTGCTTTTCGTAGAAAATCTGGGTTCTTTCAAGGTATCTGCGGTTAAAAAAATGCGATCGCTCTTTGCGGAACACTCTGGGTCCCAGGTAACGGCCAATCCAGTAATTGGTGTTGTCGCCTAAGAATGCCGCTGCCATCAGCAGCGTTGCGACTCCCTGCACGTTGAGCGCACCTGTCGCCGTCAATGTTCCGGTTACGAAAAGCAATGAGTCCCCGGGCAGAAATGGGGTCACCACCAGCCCGGTTTCACAGAAAATGATCAGGAACAAAATCGGATATATCCAGCCGCCGTAAATCTGCAAAAGCGACAAAAGATGCCGGTCAAGATGGGCTAACAGGTCGAAAAAACTTGCGATGACTTCCACGTCGGGCGCCGTTACAGGGTTCCCACCGCGGCTTTCTTTTCCGGCTTGATGAAATCTTCGCGTGTCACGCCAAGCCACATCACGATGGGACTCGCCACCAGCACTGAGGAATAGATGCCGAAAAGAATCCCAATGGTAAGTGCCAGCGCGAAATAATGCAGTGCTTCACCACCAAAAAACAGCATCGAGGTCACCATCAACTGGGTGCAACCATGAGTGATGATCGTGCGTGACATGGTGCGGGTAATCGCATTATTGATGATTTCCGGAGTGCTCGCCCTGCGCATCTTGCGGAAGTTTTCGCGTATCCGGTCGAACACCACTACGGATTCATTCACCGAATAGCCAAGAATCGCCAGTACCGCCGCCAGCACTGACAGCGAAAACTCCCACTGAAAAAATGAGAAAAAGCCGAGGATGATGACCACGTCATGCAGGTTGGCAATTATCGCCGCGAGCCCGAATTTCCACTCGAATCGCAGCCACAAGTACAACACAATGCCGATGGAGACCAAAAGCAGCGCCAATGAACCGTTGTCCACCAGCTCTTTTCCGACTTCAGGTCCAACGTATTCCACCCGCCGCATTTGCACTATCTTATCGTCCTGACGCAATGTGTCGAGCACCTGCTCGCTCAGCTTGGCGCTGGTTATGCCGGCCTTGACAGACAGCCTGATCAATACGTCCTGTGACGTGCCGAAATTCTGTACGCTGGCGTCGTTAAAGCCGAGCTTCGCAAGGGCCTCACGGATTTTGTGAATTTCCGCCGGCTGCATGTAATGTACCTCCATCACCGTGCCGCCGGTGAAATCTACGCCGAAGTTCAAACCCTTTGTAGCAAGAAATACCACCGCGAGGATGAACGTGATGATTGAAATCACGTTGAACACCAGCGCATGGCGCATGAACGGGATGTCGTGTTTGATTCTAAAAAATTCCACGGTTGTTTAGCCTTTCAGCCTTTGCTTTCACCCACCGGGCGCCATACTTGTCCGATAGAAAGTTTCTCCAGCTTGCGGCGGCCGCCATATATCAGATTGACCATGCTGCGCGACACCACTACCGCGCTGAACATCGAGGTTAGTATCCCGAGGCAAAGCACTACCGCGAAGCCGCGCACCGGTCCCGAGCCGAACATGAACAACGCAACGCCCGCGATCAGCGTGGTGATGTTGGAGTCGAGAATGGTGCCGAAAGCACGTTCATAGCCTGCAGCAATAGCGGCATGCGGCGTAGTGCCGTTGCGCAGTTCTTCGCGGATACGCTCGTTGATCAGCACGTTGGCATCAATCGCCATACCCACGGTGAGCGCAATGCCCGCCATGCCGGGAAGAGTTAGCGTTGCTTGGAGCATGGACAGCAGCCCCACAAGAAAAAGCACATTGACCGCCAGCGCTATCACCGAAATCAGACCGAACAACAGATAATACGCAATCATGAAAACGGCAATGGCGGAAAAACCGATCCATGTGGAATGAAATCCCCGTTTAATATTGTCGGCCCCGAGACTCGGCCCTACGGTGCGCTCCTCGATGATCTCCATAGGCGCGGCCAAGGCGCCGGCACGCAACAGAAGAGCGATATCGCGCGCTTCCTCCACGCTCATGCGTCCGCCGCTGATCTGTACCCGGCCTCCACCGATCTCGGTGCGAATCACGGGCGCGGTCACCACTTCACCTTTACCCTTTTCAATAAGTATGATGGCCATGCGTTTGCCGACATTTTCGCGAGTAACCAGCTGAAAGATGCGTGCACCGCTGCCGTCCAGTGTGATATGCACAGCGGGTTCTCCGGTCTGCCCGTCGTATCCCGGTTGGGCGTCGCTAATGCGCTCGCCGGTGAGAACCACATTTTTTTTCACCAGCAGCGGAACGCCGCTTCTATCCTTGTACAGCTCGTCACCCAGTGGTATTTGACCCTGCCCCGCGGCCTGCAGCGATGCCGAATCCAAATGCTCTTCATCCACCATGTGCACTTCCAGGGTTGCGGTGCGTCCGAGAATGTCCTTTGCTTTTGCCGTATCCTGCACTCCAGGCAACTGCACGACCACACGGTCGGTGCCCTGCTGCTGAATAATCGGCTCCGCCACGCCGAGTTCATTTACGCGGTTGCGCAGCGTGGTGATATTCTGCAATAGCGAGTATTCCTTAACCCGGGTCTGCGCCTGCGGTGTGAGCGTGGCAATAAGCTTCGGTTCTCCTTCGTCCACTTCTTTTAGCGCCAGGTCCGGATAGGTTTTGCCGATTTCGTCCACGCCCTTGGAACGGGATTCCTGGTCCCTGAATTTGACTGTAACCACCTGACCTTCGCGATTAACGCCACTGTAGGCAATTCTCTTCTCGCGCAGGCTGGTGCGGATATCGTTGACGTAGCGTTCCGCCGTTTTGTCCAGCGCGGCTTTCATATCGACTTGCAGCAAGAAATACACGCCGCCCCGCAAATCCAGACCCAGATACATGGGAAGCGCGCCAATACCGGAGAGCCAATGCGGCGAACTCGAAAGCAGGTTGAGCGCAACGATATAGTCGCTGCCTAACTGCGACTGCAGCAGGTCTTTGGCTTTGAGCTGCGTATCGGTGTCCGCGAAGCGCACTTTGACGGTGTTGACGTCGAGAAAAACGCCTTGCGAATGGATATCGCCTTTGATAAGCGCGCTTTCCACTCGCTGCAACAGGTTGGTGTCTACTTTCAGCTCTGATCGGGCGGGCAGAATTTGCACCGCCGGAACTTCGCCGAACAAATTGGGTGACGCATAAACAAGTCCCAGCAACAGCGCAACACCGACAAGAATGTATTTCCAGAGAGGATAACGATTCATATTACTTAAGTGATTGGTGAAACGTCAGAGGCAGGGCTTTGGTTTTCCCAAGCCTGATCTCCACGTTCCTTACTTTTCGCTTTTAATGGTGCCTTTCGGCAGCAAGGTCTGGATCGCCGTCTTCTGAACCTGAATTTCCACGTTATCGGCCACTTCCAACGTCACGTAGTTGCCGCCGACCTTAGTGATCCGGCCTAGCACCCCACCACCGGTTACGACTTCATCGCCCTTTTGCAGCGCCTCGGTCATCGTTTTGTGCTCTTTGGCACGCTTCATTTGCGGGCGTATCATCAAAAAATACAAAAGTACAAACAACAACAGCAAAGGCATCAGCCCGACCCAGTCCATTCCTTGTTGCCCAGGCGCTGTGGTTTGTGCAAGGGCTTCTTTCATCAGCACGGTCGCTCTCCGGTTGCAAATAAGGCGGCTATTTTAGCACGCTGTGGCGCGCTTGCTTGAACTCCGCGACAAAGTCCAAAAAGCGGCCAACTGATATGGCACTGCGCAGCCCGCGCATCAATTCCAGGTAATAATACAAATTGTGGATGGTATTCAACCGCGCTCCAAGAATCTCATTTGTTCGCTGTAAGTGATGCAGATAGGCGCGTGTAAATTGCTTGCAGGTATAACAGCCGCATTTCTCGTCAATGGGCCGCACATCGTCGCGATACTGGGCATTCCTGAGCTTTATTGTGCCGTGCCGTGTAAAAATCCAGCCGTTCCGGGCATTGCGTGTGGGCAAAACGCAATCGAACATATCCATTCCGTGCGCTACCGCGCCGACGATATCTTCCGGCGTGCCCACTCCCATCAGATAGCGCGGCTTCTCCCGAGGCAATTGCGGAGCAATGTGCTTAAAAACGCGGTCCATGTCGCGCTTCGGCTCACCCACCGAAAGCCCCCCGATAGCGTAACCATCAAATCCGATATCAATCAAACCCTGCAGTGACTCCTCGCGCAACTGTTCATACATACCGCCCTGCACGATGCCAAACAGGGCGTTGGCGCAATGTTCATGGGCGCGCTTCGAGCGTTCCGCCCAGCGCAGGGAGAGCAGCATTGAATTTCGCGTCTGCGTTTCGTCCGCCGGATAAGGCGTGCATTCATCGAGCACCATAACAATATCCGCATTTAGCACGTGTTGGATTCGCATCGATTCCTCAGGCGAGAGAAAGCAATGGTCGCCGTTAACCGGCGATTGAAATTGCACCCCCTCGTCGCCGACTTTGCGCAGCTTGCCGAGGCTAAAGACCTGGTACCCACCGGAATCAGTGAGCAGCGGTCCATCCCACGCCATGAAGCGGTGCAGGCCACCATGTTTTTCAATAACCTCCAATCCCGGTCGTAACCACAGATGAAAGGTATTGCCCAGCAGCATCTCGGCACCGATCTCCTTGAGCTCGACTGGGCTCATTGCTTTTACAGTACCGTAAGTGCCGACGGGCATGAATGCCGGCGTCGCAACCGTGCCGTGATCAAGCGTGAGCGTTCCGCAACGCGCTTCACCCGAAGTTTGCTGAATCGCGAATTTCATTCACGCTTCTTTCATAATTGCCGCTCGATCAACATCGCATCGCCATAGCTGAAAAACCGGTAGCGGTTTTGCACGGCGTGGCGATAAGCATGGCGTATGTTTTCTATTCCGCCAAAGGCTGATACCAGCATCAGCAGCGTCGAGCGCGGCAGATGGAAATTGGTAAGAAGCCGTTCCACGACTTTGAACCGGTATCCGGGGGTGATGAAAATATTCGTCTCGCCGCAGCCTGCTTGCAACGATTCGCTTGCAGCCGCTGCTTCCAGCGCGCGCAGACTGGTGCTGCCCACCGCAACAACACGTCCACCTTGCTGCTTTGCCATTTGGATCATGGAAACTGTCTCCGCGGGAACGTTGTACCACTCATTGTGCATCCTATGCTCGCTGATCTCATCGACGCACACTGGCTGAAAGGTCCCCGCGCCCACGTGCAAGGTCACAAAAGCAATTCTTATTCCGCGCTTGCGCAAATTGTCGAGCATCGCCAGGTCGAAATGCAATCCCGCTGTGGGTGCGGCTACTGCGCCTGGTTCGCGCGCGTAAACGGTCTGATAACGCACTTCATCGAGCAGTGAAGCGGGACGCGAGATGTAAGGTGGCAGCGGTGTCACGCCAATGCGTTCCAGCAGTTCCCAAACCGGGATTTTGCTGTCAAAGCGCAGCCTGTAGAATCCCCCTTGACGTTCTTCCACGATCGCATGGAGCTGATTTGCCAGGATCAGGCTCGCGCCCGCACGGGGAGCATGACTAGCGCGCACCTGCGCCAGCACATGATGGTCATCCAGAACCCGCTCAATCAGTATTTCCACTCTGCCGCCACTTTCTTTCTGCCCAAACAGCCGGGCCTTGATGACGCGGGTGTTATTTAAAACCATTACGTCGTTAGGTTTCAGGAACTGCGGCAAATCTGCAAATTGACGATCCTCTAAATCGCCGCTTACACCATCAAGATGAAGCAACCGGCTGGCGCTGCGCTGATCAGCTGGAATCTGTGGAATTAGTTCCTGCGGCAATTCATAGTCAAAATCGCGCGTTCGCATATAGAACTGTGTTGCCGGAAAAATGCTTTTTAGTGGATAATCCTCAGACTTTTTGGAACGTCTGAATCAGACGTGACCGGGCCGGGATGGCGGAATCGGTAGACGCACGGGACTCAAAATCCCGCGGCCGCGAGGTCATGCGAGTTCGACTCTCGCTCCCGGCACCAATAAAAAAAGCGGCTAGCAAGCCGCTTTTTTGTCTCAACGCTATCTCAAGCCCGCTGCATCGGGATTTCTTGCCGCCGATCAAGAATACGGTTGTGCTCATCCACATAAATTAGTTCGGGATGGTATTTCTGGAGTTCCAGCTCCGAATAAACGGCGTATGCCGCGATGATCAAAAGATCACCTGGATTTGCTTTGTGCGCCGCGGCACCATTGACTGAAACGATTCCTGAATCCCGCTCGGCAGTGATGGCGTAGGTAGTGAAGCGCTCACCGTTGGTAATATTATAAATATCAACCTGCTGATACTCGCGAATATCCGCCGCATCCATCAACCTCTGGTCAATCGCGCAGGAACCTTCGTACTGCAACTTGGCGTGTGTGACGCGCACGCGGTGCAATTTGGATTTGAGCATGGTTCTTTGCATATCAGCGCCCTCTCGTCAGGGTGCGGTAAGTATAGCCTAGTCGGTGATAAAAACCTCGAGGTTGTCGATTAGCCTGGTTTTTCCAAGCCACGCGGCAGCCAGCACAATCAGTTCCTTATCAATAGCCTGCGCATGCTGCAGCGTGCCACTCTCCCGCACTGCAACATAGTCCACTCGCCAGCCATGGCTGTCAAGTGTTTTTTCGCCTTTTTCCTGCAGCCTGTCAAAGTTCCGTTCCCCGGCTGCGATCTGCTCCTTTATATCCACCAACGTTCGATACAAGCGTGCCGCCTCAAGGCGGTCCGCGGCACTCAAATACCCATTTCTTGAGCTCAAAGCCAGCCCATCGGCTGCTCGTACGGTTTCTCCGGCGACAATATCAATTGGCAAATTGAGTTCGCGCACCATTTCGCGAATGATCAAGAGCTGCTGGTAGTCCTTTTTGCCGAATACCGCGAGTCGCGGCTGCACGATATTGAACAGCTTGAGCACTACAGTAGCGACACCGCGAAAGTGACCGGGGCGAAATTTACCGCACAATTCATTTGCCACCGAGGGCAGTTCCACCGTCACTTTTTGCGGGACCGGATAAAGCACGCTCTCATCAGGCGCAAACACGACGTCCACATTGTTGCTCTGCAGCTTGGCGCGGTCCTCTTCTAAGGTGCGCGGGTAATGTGCAAAATCGTCATTCGGACCGAATTGCAATCGATTTATAAAAATGCTCACCACTACGCAGGGCGCGTGTCTACCGGCAATTCTAACCAGCGCGAGATGCCCGTCGTGTAGATTGCCCATGGTGGGGACAAAAGCAATATTGCGCTCGGTTCCTAGCCTGGCGCGCAGGGCTTCGATGGTGGATACGACTTCCATGAATCAAAACGAATGTTCAGGAGCGGGAAACGATTTGGCTTTTACTTCTTTCACATAGGCTTCTATTGCGGCTGCTACGCTGTTTCTGCCCTGCAGGAAGTTTTTTACGAATTTCGGCTTCTTGCCCGGCGAAATATCCAGCATGTCATGTAACACCAGCACTTGGCCCGAGCATTCCACGCCCGCGCCGATGCCGATAGTGGGAATCGCGAGTTTCGCAGTTATTTGTTTCGCCAAGGCGGCCGGCACTGCTTCCAACACCAGCATACCGGCACCGGCCTGTTCCAGCATTTTTGCTTCCTGAATCAGCCGCTTTGCCTGGCGGTCGTCCTTGCCCTGAACGCGGTAACCTCCAAGTTGGTGCACCGACTGCGGCGTCAGTCCTAGATGTCCGCATACCGGAATGCCGCGCTCGGTAAGAAAACTAACGCTATCCGCCACCGCTTGGCCACCTTCAAGCTTGACCATGTGTGCGCCCGCGGCCATAAGCCGTGCAGCGTTCTCAAAAGTCTGTTGCGGGCCCACTTGAAAGCTACCAAACGGCATGTCGGCGACGACGAAGGCACGTTTCGAGCCACGCGCCACGCAGCGCGTATGATAAGCCATTTCGGCGAGGGTCACTGGCAACGTGGACTCGTGCCCTTGCAGCACCATGCCCAACGAATCGCCGACCAGCAGCACCTCCACTCCGGCATTTTCCAGCAAAACTGCAAAGCTCGCATCGTAGCACGTGAGCGCGGCGATTTTCTCCCGCTCCTGCGCCATTTTATGCAGTGTGTTCAGCGTAACTCGCATTTAGTTTCCCAAGCTGAAAAATTCGCGGCCGCCACGCATTTGCTTAATGCGCTCCAACAATAGATCAAAATCCCCCGGCTCATCAACAAAATTGAGGTTATCACTGTTGACGATCAGCAGCGGCGCCATTTCATAATGGTAGAAAAACCGGCTATAGCCCTCAACAAGCCGCGCCATGTAATCCTCCGGAATGTTTTTTTCGTATACCTGACCCCGACGCCGCACCCGTTCGATCAGCGTTTCTACCGACGCCTGAAGATAAATCACCAAGTCTGGTCGCGGCGATTGCGGTTGCAGCTTCTGGTAGATTCCATGATAAAGGTGGAATTCATCGTCGTTCAATGTGAGCCGGGCGAATAACGGGTCCTTGTCAAGGATGAAATCGGCAATGGTCAACCTATCGAACATGTCCAGTTGGGCCAAACCCTGCAACTGGGTCACCCGATGAAAAAGAAAAAACAGCTGTGTGGAAAGCGCGTAGCGCGAGATGTCCTGGTAAAACATGGGCAAAAAAGGATTGCTATCCGGATTTTCCAGCAGCGGTTGAGCGTTGAAGTGTTCCGACAGCAGCCGGGCGAGACTGGTTTTTCCGACTCCAATCGGACCTTCGACGACAATATAATGAAACTTATCCAGCAACATGGTTCAATCTTCCACCAATCTCTGAACATCTTGCCCTGAGCAGGCGGCGACCAATTCGGCGACGCTGCCTATGCCGGGAACTACAGCATCCGGAGCAATTTCATGGAGCGGCAGCAATACGAAGGCACGCTGATGCATGCGCGGATGCGGAATTGTCAAGCCATATTCGTGATGTATCAAATCACCGTATAACAGCAAATCTAGATCCAGCGTGCGCGGCGCGTTGGGGAACTGACGCCGCCGTCCGTGGCGCTGCTCGATTTCCAAGAGCGCCGTGAGCAGCTCGCTTGGTACAAGCTTGGTCTCGAGCTTGGCAACGGCATTGATAAACTGAGGTTGGTTGATATTGCCGACCGGCGCGCTGCGGTACAGCGAAGAACGAGCAGTCAGCTTGGTCTTCGGCAATTTACCAAGTTCCACAAAAGCCTTGTGTATTTGTGTGACCGGGGCCTCGAGATTGCTGCCCAGCGCGATAAACGCGGTTTGCGGATTCATGGCACGGTTCCACCATCACGATCTCCTGCAATATTGTTTACGGCAAGTCTTCTCCGACCGCGGCGCCTGCGTCTTCTTGGCATCTCGCCAGCAATTAGCATGTTGCGGCGTTGTTCATGATCGGCATTTTGAAATGCTGTCCACCAGTGCCCAAGTTCTGCATCCACTTCTCCATTGTTACAGCGCATCATCAGGAAGTCGTATGCTGCACGAAAGCGCGGATGCTCGAGAAGCCGGAACGCGCGCTTGCCAGAGCGGTTCAAAAAACGCGGTTGCAGCGACCAGATTTCCTTCATGATTGCGCTGTAACGCCTGGGTATGGCGAGCCTCTCTGCCTGCATGCGTATCACCTGATCCATTGCCTGATGGAGCGCCTGCATGGAATGGAGTCCGCGGTTTTCAAGGTTTTTCCACTCCGCCAGCACTTCGTGCCACAACAAGGCTGCAAACAAAAATGCGGGCGACACCGGTTTGTCCTCGCGGATGCGCTGGTCGGTATTTTTGAGCGCCAGCATTATGAAGCTATGGCCGAGTGGCTGTTCGAGGACCATATCAAGCATTGGAAAAAGCCCGCGGTGCAGGCCATTCTCCCGCAAAGCCTTTACCGACTCGACAGCGTGTCCGGAAAGCAATAGCTTCAGCATTTCGTCGAACAGGCGCGACGCCGGCACGTTTTGCAAAAGCGGCGCAAGTTTGCGAATTGGCGCGCACGTCGCCGGCTCGATTTGCAGGCCTAGCTTCGCTGCCAGGCGTACCGCGCGCAGCATGCGCACCGGGTCTTCTCGGTAACGACTCTCCGCGTCGCCGATGATACGCAAGCGCCGCGCCTTGAGA
Organism: Burkholderiales bacterium; assembly: GCA_035624615.1. Taxonomy (GTDB): domain Bacteria; phylum Pseudomonadota; class Gammaproteobacteria; order Burkholderiales; family JAHFRG01; genus JAHFRG01. The sequence goes on from DASPRE010000084.1 coordinate 23,266, forward strand.
TCGGCGAAACCGCCCTGGTAATCCACTACTTCCTCGGTGGTTGGATCGAAGAACAGCGCATTGATGCTGAAATCGCGCCGTTCTGCGTCCTGCGCCTGGTCGCCGAATACGTTATCGCGCAAAATCCTGCCGTGAGCATCCTGCTGCGCCTCATGCGTTGCAGACCGCGGCCCGCGAAATGTGGAAACCTCGACGGTCTCGTTCCCGTGCAGCACATGCACAAGGCGAAAACGGCGTCCTATGATATGCGCACGGCGGAAAGTAGCGCGCACTTGCTCCGGCGTGGCATTAGTGGCGACATCAAAATCCTTGGGCGCGAGTCCAAAAAGCATGTCACGCACGGCACCGCCAACCACAAATGCGGCAAAACCCTTTCCCTTGAGGGCAATGATGGTTCGCAGCGCGCCTTGACTGATCTGCTGCTTTCTGATGCCGTGCACCTGGTGCGGAATAATTAACGGCGCATCGGAAGGCGAACCTTCCTTGCTGAAGACGCGGCGCAGAAGTCTCCGAATCATAAAGATTTGGTCAGCAAAATCAAGCCGGATTATACACTGCGCTCAATCAGCCCTTGGGATAAAGTGCGCGTCCCGCCCGGCGCCGAATTCACGAAGTCCGCATTGATAAAGCGTCTCCAGGTTTTCGCGCGTGAGTACCGCCGCGGTTGTGCCGCTCACCGCACGCCCCTCGTCGAACAGCAAAAGTACTTGGTCGCAGTACCTAGCAATCCACAGCATATCGTGTAACACCATCAGCACCGCTTTGCGGCGCTTTCCGGCAAGCTCGCGCAGGAGATTCATGGTTTGCAGTTGATGCCGTAAATCGAGATGCTGCAGCGGCTCGTCGAGCAGAAGGTAGGCGGTATCTTGCGTCAACAACTGCGCCAGGCGCGCGCGCTGGCGTTCGCCCCCGGAGAGCGAGTTCATCGGCCGTTGCGCAAGCTCGGTCAATTCCATTTTTTGTAATGCCTGCCGTGCTATCTCCTCGTCTTTTCTGGTCCAGCCGAACAGCGAAGCAACATGCGGATGCCTGCCCAGCAGCACGTATTCGAGCACGCTTCCCCAAAACCAGCTGTCTTCTTCTTGCAGGAGCACCCCGAGCGACTGCCCCAGCTGCCTGCGCGTATAGCTTTGAAGCAAATGGCCGTCGAGCGTTATGTTTCCGCCCGCGGGTTCGTGCAGGCCGCATAATGCTAGCAACATAGTGGTTTTGCCACTGCCGTTCTTACCCAATACTCCCCAGCATTTACCCGGCGTAATTTCCACACTCAAATTTTGGCAAAGCAGCTTGCCGGGATAATGAAGATAAAGGTTTTCGCAACTTAACATCAGCGTTTGCGCGAAAGCAGCAGCAACATCGCTGGCACGCCGATCAACGCGGTCAAAACGCCCACCGGCAATTGATTGGGGGCCCACACCGTGCGCGCCAGCGTATCCGCAGCGGTCAAAAAACTTCCGCCCAGCAGGATGGCCATCGGCAAAAGCCATCGATGGTCGACAACGCCGCAAAGCCTGATTAGGTGTGGGACGATCAATCCGACAAAACCTATGGTGCCACCCAGCATGACTGCGCACACCGTAGCCAGCGCCGAGCAAAAATAAATTCCGAACTGCAAAGGCAGCACTGCAACTCCCAATGTTTTAGCTTTGAGCTGTCCAAGGTTCAGTACATTGAGGCTGCCCGCCTGCCACAGGCTTAGCACCGTGAGTATCAGCAACACCACAAGATAGGCCAAAATGTTTTCAGCGTGCGACAAATCGCCCAGAAGCCAAAACAGCATGCCGCGCATCTCCGGAGCGGGCGCCAGCACAAGAAGTAGGCTTATCAGCGCGCTGAAGCCCGCCGAAAGCACCACGCCGGTCAACAACAACCGGTGCACATTCCAGCTGCCAGAGCGAAAGCTTAAACCAAACACCACCGTGATTGCCGCAATCGCTCCCAGCAGCGCGGAAAAATTCACCACGCCCCAGCTCGTGCCCAAAAATATCGCGCCAAGCGCGCCCACTGCAGCACCGCCGGAAATTCCCAGGATGTAAGGATCAGCCAGGGGGTTGCGAAGCAGCACTTGTAAATAAGTGCCCGAAAGCGCGAGGAGCCCTCCGCATACAAATGCGGCGGCACTTCGAGGCATGCGTAATTGCCAGATAACGTCGTGTGCAAGGTCAGGTGTTTTGGCCAGCAATGCGCTGAGCACTTGCGCCGCAGGCAGATCGAGGCTGCCGTAAAGCAGGCTTGCAAATAGGGTCAAGGGCGCAACTATCAGCAAAACCACAAGCAATAAGTAACGGTTCATGGACAAGGGTGCGAAATTTAGCGCAGACTGATTACCTGCCACTTTTTTTTCAGCGCATGCCCTTGCAGCGTCTCGTCAGGATCCACCGCCACCGGATGAGTCACCTGTTCAAGCAGGGGCAAATCGTTCAGGGAATCGCTGAAGAACCAACTTTCTTCAAAGCTTGTTAATTTTGTTCCCCGTTCCAGCAACCAGCGTTCGAGGCAAACAAGCTTGCCCGCGCGGAAACAAGGGGTTCCCGCGACTCTACCGGTGAATTCGCCATCGCGTTCTTCCGGCTCAGTGGCAATCAGGTGCTCGACCCCAAACTCCCTTGCGATCGGCGCGGTGACGAAACGGTTGGTCGCGGTTATGATGGCGGTCAAATCGCCGTCGTCGATATGGCTTTGCACTAGGGTACGCGCTTTCCTGTTGATAATCGGTAGTATCCGGTTCTGCATGAACTCAATGAGCCACGACTCGAGTTCACGCCGCTGGTGGCGCGACAGAGGCTTCAGCTGAAAATCCAGAAACGCGTGTATATCCAGGGTACCGGCGCGATATTGGTCGTAAAAGCCGCGATTTTTTGCTTCGTAAACCTCACGGTCCAAGACTTTTTTGTCTATCAGGAATTGTGCCCACTCAAAATCACTGTCACCGGCCAGAAGCGTGTTATCGAGGTCAAACAAAGCAAGTCGCATGGTTTACCTATTTAGCCCGGAAATAATGCTGCCCCCTTTCCAACTTTGCCGCTTACTGGGAGAAGAGTTGCACGAGAGATGCAGAATATCACTCACCCCCCGGAAATAGCCGCGGTTGCATGATTTCCCGCAGCAAGGGAAGAGTCACCGGCCGCTTGGTTTGCAAGGAATAGTTATCCAGTGCATCCAGCACCGCGAGAAGTGACGGCATGTCGCGCCGCCCGTGGCTCAGCAAATAGACAGCGGCTTCCTGCGGCAGCTCAAAACCGCGGATCATGGCATGGGTTTTCAGTGCCTGCGTTTTTTCTTCATCACTCAGGCCATGCACCTGAAACACTAGGCCCCATCCCAGTCGCGTAACCAAATCTTCCCGCAGCTCGAGCTGCGTCGGCGGCATGGCGCCACTCGCCAGAAGTAGGCCCGACCCTTCGCGCATTTGGTTGTAAATGTTGAACAGTGCGACTTGCCCCTTGCCGCCCAAGCGCTCCACGTCATCTACCGCCAACGCATCCACCTGTTCATTTCCAGAAGCGATTTCATTGTCCGGCCCGCATCGGACATAAGACGCGCTTAAGCGCTGCTGCCTGAACGCATCCACCATAGCTAGTAGCAGATGGCTGCGCCCCGAGCCGGGAATTCCCCATATATAAACGAAACGCTCTTGTGGTTCGGCAGACAACATGCCGCGCAGTACATGGATGAGCTCGGTATTCCTGCCGATAACAAAATTATCCAGCGTGGGCTGAGCTCGCAAGGATAAATCCAGCACCATTTGATTCTGCATGATCAATCCCTATTGCAAACAAGGCCTGCAAGGCAGTATATAGCCCATTGCCAACACTTTTCTACAGCAAAATATAATCTTAATTGCTTACCGGAACTGCCGTCATTGCGCTTGGCTTGCTTTAAATGAATCCCGCTACCACTGTGATCACTATACCGGAACGATTGCGCGAGCCGAAGACGAGGCGGCCTATAACAGGATATCGGTAACCGTGGGGAACTGCCGCTTCATCGCCAGGCGCGTCGGCAAAGGCCGCCGTATGCCAAAATCCCCGATTGCGATAACTCCGGAGCGTTCGGCACCCATTTCAGGTAAAATTTAGCAGTGTCATTCCTGTTTCACTTTTATCTTTCATAACGCAATAACTCAACTTGAGCCCCGCCGACTCGCCCAAAACCCGACTCTCCTATTTTGATGCCGGCGTGGATATAGAAGCCGGCGACCGTCTGGTTGAGAAAATCAAGCCGCTTGCCCAAAAAACCATGCGGCCTGAGGTACTCGCGGGAATTGGCGGCTTCGGCGCACTGTTTGAAATTTCCGAAAAATACCGGGACCCGGTTCTGGTGTCCGGCTGCGACGGCGTGGGTACCAAGCTCAAGCTCGCTTTTCAGCTCAATAAACATGATACGGTGGGCATCGATCTGGTGGCGATGAGCGTCAATGATATTCTGGTGCAAGGTGCGGAACCGTTATTCTTTTTGGATTATTTCGCGTGCGGGAAGCTGGACGTGGCTACCGCGACGCAGGTCATACAGGGCGTCGCCAAAGGCTGCGAGATTGCTGGTTGCTCGCTCATCGGCGGCGAGACGGCGGAAATGCCAGGGTTTTACGCCGCTGGCGAATACGACCTTGCCGGATTCGCAGTGGGTGTAGTGGAAAAGCACAATGTCATCACGGGCCGCGCAATCAACGCCGGCGATGTGGTGCTGGGATTGGCCTCCAGCGGCGCGCATTCCAATGGCTTTTCGCTAATCCGCAAAATCATCGAAAGAAGCGGCGTCGGTCTTACTTCCGATTTCCACGGACAAAGTCTCGGTGAAGCCATGCTCACGCCGACGCGCATTTACGTGAAACCGCTGCTCAAGCTGATGCAGCACCTGCCGGTGAAAGGCATGGCGCACATCACAGGCGGCGGGCTTCTGGAAAACATTCCTCGCATCCTCGCTGACAACTTGTGCGCGGTACTGGATCGTTCGGCGTGGGATATGCCGCCGGTTTTCAAATGGCTACAAGACCACGGTAATCTTGCGGAGCGTGAAATGCACCGCACATTCAACTGCGGAATCGGCATGATTGTGGTGGTGAGCCCGGAACGCGCCCAAGAAGCGCAAAGGCTATTACGCGGCAGTGGAGAGCAGGCGTGGCGCGTCGGTGAAATAACAGAGCGCTCCAAGGATGGGCCGCAACTCATTGTGTCATGAAATCCATCGTCGTTCTTGTTTCCGGACGCGGTAGTAATCTTGAAGCAATACTGAGGGCGCGGCTTCCGGTCAGGGTAGCCGCCGTCATCAGCAATAATCCGCAAGCCAAAGGTCTATCGATTGCGAAAGCGCAAGGCATAGAAACGCAGGCGCTCGACCACAAGCAGTTTGCCGGGCGCGATGCCTTCGATGCCGAACTCGCTTCGCGCATTGCGGCATTCAAACCCGATTTGATTGCGCTCGCAGGTTTCATGCTCATCCTCGGCGATACATTTGTGGAACGCTTCGCCAACCGTGTCATCAATATTCATCCATCGCTGCTTCCAGCGTTTCCCGGACTCGATACGCACGCCAAGGCATTGCGCGCCGGGGTAAAGATCCACGGCTGCACCGTGCACTTCGTCACCACCAGGCTCGACCACGGGCCAATCATCATCCAGGCTGCAGTGCCGGTCCTTGCGGATGATGACGCAGACACCCTTGCGACACGGGTGCTAGAGCAGGAGCACCGGATTTACCCGCAGGCGATCCGCTGGTTCGCTGAGGACCGGCTGGTCATCGAAAAGCAGTGCGTGCGCGTTGTTGGTGCTGAGGCCGTAAATCGCGCTTTGTTTTCACCGGGGGTAGATGAATGAGGCATGCGATTGTTTTGCTTTCCTGTCTGTGCCTAAATGCGGCGGCCGATGAGCTGCCGCAGCGTGTCACCATCGTGTTCGACGTAAACATGGGTAGCTTTAGTCTAGGCACCGGCACGGAGGTTCTCGAAACCAACGGTAGCAGCTATTCCATCGTGAGCCAAACCCACCCGAACGGATTCGTGGCGCTCATTCCCAAAGCCAACATCCGCCGCGAATCGCGCGGCACCATTAATTCGCAAGGATTACGCCCGCAGCAATTCCTTGACAAGCGCGGTAAGGACAAGCCCTTGGTCGCCAAATTTGATTGGAGCAAAAAACTGATTACATATGAGCGCGAAGGCGATGAGCAAAGCGAAGCGCTGCCCAATATAGCCTATGACAGATTATGCATTGCCTATAATTTCGCCTTTTACCAGCCGCAGGGAAAAGATTTTCAATTCTCCATGACCGACGGCAAGCGCCTCAAGGAATACCGCTACCTGATGATCGGCAGGGAGATCTTGAATACGCCTATGGGGAAAATTCAAACCATTCACTGGACCAAACAACGTGATAAGGATACAGACCGCGGCGCAGATATCTGGCTTGCGAGCGAGCATTACTTTTTGCCGGTGCGCATCGTGTTCACTGACAAGGATGGTAGCCGCTACGAGCAGGTCGCGACGCAAATCAGCTACCAATAAAATAGATGTCACTCACCGCAGCACGTCTCGATATGGCGATTGCCGCCTGGCGCATGATCGCGCCTTTGAAGGAACCGGCTGACCAACTGCTCTCTCGCCACTTTCGCGACCACCACGAACTTGGTATCCGTGATCGCGGCTTCATCGCCGATACGCTGTTTGGCATGCTGCGGCACAGACGTTTCATCGAATATCTCGCGGGCAACGCCGCGCCACGCCTGCTGGTGCTTGTTTATTTCGTGAAACTCGCCGGCCTCAACCTACGCGAACTGCAGCCGCTGCTGAGCCGCGCTGAAATAAAGTCCTTGCATCAAATAAAAGCTCAACCCACGGACGATATCCCGCTTGCAATTCAGTCGGACTTTCCGGACTGGCTGATGGAAAAACTTAAACGGTTCATGCCGGATGCGGAAATACTTGCGCTCGGCCGAGGAATGCAAAACCCGGCCCCACTTGATTTGCGCGTAAACACGGTCCGCGCCAGCCGCGAAGAAGTGCTGCACAGCCTCGAGTCCGAGGGCGTCGGTGCCCAATTTACCCCTTACTCGCCTATAGGTATCCGACTGCAGCAGAGAATATCGCTTAGCCGACACCCGCTGTTTCTTTCCGGCAAAGTCGAGGTACAGGACGAAGGAAGCCAGCTGATCTGTTATTTAACGACCCCGAGACGCCACGAAATGATCGTGGATTTCTGCGCCGGCTCCGGCGGAAAGGCGCTGTTGCTCGGTGCAATGATGCAAAACCACGGACGCGTTTATGCATTTGACGTTTCGGACAAGCGGCTTAGCAATCTCAAGCCGCGCCTGAAGCGTTCTGGCCTGAGCAATATTTTTCCGCAGCGCATAGCCAATGAAAACGACCCCAAGGTCAAGCGCCTCCGCGGAAAACTAGACCGGGTGCTGGTGGACGCGCCGTGTAGCGGGCTGGGAACACTACGCCGCAATCCCGACCTTAAATGGCGGCAGACTTCGCGAGGAATTGCCGAGCTTGCACAAAAGCAGTTGCTAATTCTCGAGCATGCTGCTGGCCTCCTTAAGCCAGGAGGGAGGCTCGTCTACGCCACTTGCAGTATTCTGCCAGAGGAAAACGAAGAAATTGTCGACAGGTTCCTGAACCAGCAGCCGCGATTCAAGCAAGTCCATTGCGGGCAAATTCTGACGGACCAGAGCATCGCGCTCGATACCGGCATATGTTTGCGCACTTTGCCGCATACTCACCATACGGATGGTTTTTTTGCGGCAGTCCTGGAGAAATCAGTTGCATAGGGCGCAGATATTTTTTGGTTGCTGTATTGGTATCGCTCGCTGAAAACCGCCGATGCTTCATGATGACCCTGAAATCGCCGCGGCTTACCTGCAAAACTGGAATTTTCATCTGGCGTATTTCTCGCGCTGCCGCAGATGAAAAGCTATTGAAATCAGTTTTCCGCTGCCCCATATACGATTCAGGCAAAGGTTCTCGCAGCGCGAATAAATAAACCTGAAACCGTGTGGCAAAATCGCTTTGCTTCATCAGTAATAGCAGGTAGAATAACCTTTCTAGTTATAAGGTGTTAACCTAATGTCTTATTTCTCCGAGCATTTTCTGACCGGATTGATTGATCTGCCGTGGTGGGGTTATATCGTTGTCACCTTGGTGCTAACCCATCTCACGAATATCGCCGTCACCATATACCTGCACCGCTGTCAGGCACATCACGGCCTGGATTTGCACCCGCTTCCCAGCCATTTATTCCGCTTCTGGCTGTGGCTCACCACCGGAATGGTTACCAAGGAATGGGCAGCTGTACACCGCAAGCACCATGCCAAGGTAGAAACCGATGAAGACCCGCACAGCCCGCAGGTGTATGGACTGAGCAAAGTGCTGTGGGACGGCTATGCTCTCTACAGGCAGGAAGCCGACAAAATCGAAACGCTGGAAAAATACGGGCACGGTACTCCGGATGATTGGGTGGAACGCAATTTATACACCAAGCATCACACGCTCGGCATTGCCATCATGGCGCTAATTGACTTCGTTCTATTCGGATTCATCGGCATCACCATCTGGGCGGTGCAGATGATGTGGATACCGTTTTTCGCCGCAGGTGTAATCAACGGCATCGGCCATTACTGGGGATACCGCAATTTTGCGTGCGCGGATGCCAGCAAGAATATCGTACCGTGGGGCATCCTGATTGCAGGTGAAGAACTGCACAACAACCACCATGCTTACGCATCATCCGCGCGTTTTTCAAACAAATGGTTCGAATTCGACATCGGCTGGATATATATCAGCATACTGAACTTGTTGGGCGTTGCTCAGGTGAAAAAGCTCGCGCCTAAAATCCGCTTCAATAACAAGGCGCAGTGTGACCTAGAAACCCTGCAAGCAGTCATCACTCACCGCTACGATGTGCTCGCGAAGTTTGCCAAATCAGTGAAACAAACGTGTGCCGATGAGATCCGCGAGCTCAAGGAGCGCGCCGCGCAATTCGATAGTCGAACTCTAAAGACCATTAAAAAGCATTGGTTGCACCGGGATGCTAAATTCTTAAAAGCCCAGGAACGCGCAAAACTCGACGAAGTCCTGAGCAGAAGTAAAGTGCTAGAGACCATTTATTCGATGCGGCAGGAACTCGCTTCTCTTTGGCAGCGTTCAACTGCGTCCAAGGAACAGCTGGTACGGCAACTCGAAGACTGGTGCCACCGAGCGGAAGAGAGCGGGATCGGATCGTTGCAGGAATTCTCGCGCAAACTGCGCCGGTACGCGTAAAGAATTAAAACCGACAAAAAACCCGCCTAGCGGCGGGTTTTTTATTATTGCGCTCTTATTTGAGCTTGGTTTCTTTGTAAATTACGTGCTTACGCGCGACTGGGTCAAATTTCTTAAGTTCCAATTTATTCGTCTGGCTGCGTTTGTTCTTAGTGGTGGTGTAAAAGTGCCCGGTGCCGGCAGACGATTCAAGTTTGATCTTTTCGCGCATCTCGCTGCTCCTTATTTCTTCCCGCGCAGCTCGTCGAGCACCACTTCGATTCCCTTCCTGTCAATAGTGCGTAGCGCCGCGCTGGTCACGCGTAAGTGCACCCAACGCTTATCTCTTTCCACCCAGAATTTGCGGTATTGCAAATTGGGGAAAAAACGGCGCCGGGTTTTGTTGTTGGCGTGGGAAACGCGGTTTCCCAGCATAGGCGTCTTGCCGGTTATTTCGCACACTCTGGCCATGATGCTTCACCCCGATTTGGAAGAGTGCGCATTTTACCTATTTGAAACTAAATTCTCAAGGGATAACTGTAGTCGTCTTCTTTCAAAGCAGCCCGCGCTCGGCAAACGACATGATACCGCTTCTACCCACAATAAAATGATCGAGCACTTTTACGTCCACCAGTGCAAGCGACTTCGTCAGCGCTGTGGTTAGCGCCTGGTCTGCTCCGCTTGGCTCCGCTAGGCCGGAGGGATGATTATGCGCAAAGATTACTCCCGCCGCGTTGTGATGGAGCGCGCGCTTGACCACTTCACGGGGGAAAACGCTGGTCTGGCTGAGAGTGCCGCGGAATAATTCATCCACTGCAAGCACACGGTTTTGCGCGTCGAGGAAAATCCCGGTAAATACTTCATGCTCGCACCCGGAAAGCGCAAGGCGCAGGTAGTCGCGCACCGCCTTGGGAGAACTGAGCGCATCGCCCACCTTGATCTTCTCGTCCAGCGCGCGTCTCGCCATTTCCAGCACGGCTTGCAATTGCGCATATTTGGCCGGTCCCAGACCCGGTGCTTCACAAAGCTTTTTTTGCGAGGCACTGAATAGCTCCGCGAGGCTGCCGAAACGCTTGATCAAACCGCGCGCCACATCCACCGCGCTTTTTCCCCGCACACCGGTGCGCAGAAAAATCGCCAACAGCTCGGCTTCTGAAAGGCTTTGTGCGCCCTTGCTTAGCAATTTTTCCCTCGGGCGCTCGCCTTCAGGCCAGTCGCGTATTCCCATGGTTGGGTTTCTATGGTGGTTTCTTAATTCGCATCAATATATTACACTCTATGCCATCACAACGGCCTGCGGATGGTTGCGATGACCCAAAATAAACGCCTGCTGCTTGGCGTAACCGGCGGGATTGCCGCCTACAAGGTGGCAGAGCTCACACGCCTGCTAGTGCAGGATGGCGTCGAAGTGCAGGTAGTAATGACCGAAGCAGCGGCCCGATTTGTCGGCCCCGCTACCTTCCAAGCGCTCTCGGGCAACACGGTCTACACAGACCTGTGGGATGCGCGCTTCGAGAACAACATGGCGCATATCGATTTGAGCCGTGGTGCCGATTTGATTCTGGTCGCCCCGGCGAGTGCCGACTTTATCGCCAAGCTGGTGCATGGGCGCGCCGACGATTTGCTCTCAACATTGTGCCTAGCTCGTGAATGCCCGCTGCTGGTTGCGCCGGCAATGAATCGGCAGATGTGGGAAAACCCCGCAACCCAGCGCAACATTGCGCAACTGGAGCAGGATGGCGCAACGATACTTGGTCCCGAGAGCGGCGAACAAGCCTGTGGCGAAACCGGAATGGGCCGCATGCTCGAGCCCGAAGTGCTGCTCGATGATATCCGCGCAAGTTTTCAGCCCAAACTGCTGCAGGATAAACGGGTGCTGATTACCGCAGGTCCCACATTTGAAGCGATTGACACTGTGCGCGGCATTACCAACCTCAGTTCCGGCAAGATGGGCTATGCAGCCGCGCGCGCCGCGCTGGAGGCCGGAGCAAGAGTAACCCTGGTAAGCGGCATAGTAAGCGTCGCTGCGCCTCCGGGTGCCAAGCTTATCTCAGTGACGAGCGCGCAGGAAATGTTTGCTGCTGTGGAGCGCGAGGTCGGCGGGGTCGACATCTTTATCGGTGTAGCCGCGGTGGCGGACTATCGTGTGGTCAGTCCCAGCAAACAAAAAATCAAGAGGTCCGCGCAAATGCTGAATCTGCAGCTCGCGCCCAATCCGGATATTCTCAATTATGTCGCAAGCCTTTCCAATGGACCGTTCTGCGTCGGCTTTGCTGCGGAGAGCGAAAATTTACTCCAGCATGCCGAACAAAAGCGCCGTGAAAAGAAAATTCCGCTGCTCGCCGCCAACTTGGTTCAGGACACGCTAGGCAAGGATGAAAGCGAACTAGTGCTGTTCGACGACAGCGGCGCGCATCCTCTGCCCCGCGCCCCTAAAATTAGGCTTGCCCGGCAACTGATCCGCCACATTGCCGAGCTTTATGTGAAGTCCCGCACGGTCGCCCAGTTCAAGAAAAACCAATCTGGAAAATGAAAAGAATTGATGTCAAAATCCTCGACCCGCGCATTAAAGACCAGTTTCCCCACTATGCAACTTCCGGTTCCGCCGGCCTGGATCTGCGAGCCTGCATTGAATCGGCTGTTACCTTTAAGCCAGGACAGGCCGAACTAATTCCTTCCGGAATCGCCATCCATTTGGGTGATCCGGGACTCGCTGCAATTATTCTCCCGCGCTCGGGACTCGGCCACAAGCAAGGCATCGTACTCGGTAATTTGGTTGGGTTAATAGACTCCGATTACCAAGGGCAGATTTTTGTCTCGGTTTGGAACCGTGGACAGAAGGACTTTGTTCTCAACCCGATGGAGCGCATTGCACAATTGGTAGTAATCCCAGTGGTGCAGGTAGGATTCAACATCGTCGGCGAATTTGCGGAAAGCCCGCGCGGGGAAGGCGGTTTCGGCAGTACGGGTAGATGATGCAAAAATCCGCCATCGTGCTGTTCGCGCACGGAGCGCGCGACGAGGACTGGGCAACGCCATTCCGGAAAATACAGA
>DASPRE010000097.1:0-21523 GCA_035624615.1 Burkholderiales bacterium
GGGCCCATAACCATTCCGATACCGAGGAGCTCGATTCAGGAAACCGATAGTATTATCCGCGCGCAGGACGGGCAAATTGTCGCTATCGGCGGGCTGATGACTCAAATCCAAACATCGGACCGCTCGCAAATTCCAGGCTTGGGGGACATTCCGGCTGCGGGAAATCTGTTCGGCCAGACCAACAAGGTTTCGCAAAAAAGAGAGCTGGTAATCTTACTTAAACCGACTGTGGTTCATAGCGACAGGGACTGGGAGGAAGACATTCTGCAATCGCGCGATCGGATGCATATTCTGAAGACCGGCGGATCGTCCTCTGGCGCGAAATCAGAGGTCGGCTCGCAAAAGTGAGAATTTAGTGTTCGAGTGTTGAGTTAAGATATTTAACTTGGGGAACTGAAAAATGTATCGTACTTATTTTGGATTACGCGAACCCCCTTTTAGCATCACTCCCGATACGAGCTTCATATTCGCCTGCACCGCTCATCAGCAAGCTCTGAATACGCTGCTGGTTGCGGTCAAAACAGGCGAAGGCTTTATTAAGATCACCGGCGAAGTCGGCACTGGAAAGACATTGCTGTGCCGCCGCTTTCTTGCCACTTTAGGCAATACCTGCGTCTCTGCATACATTCCCAATCCTTATCTTGATCCGCGGTCATTGCTGCTTGCGCTGGCGGATGAACTCGGGACGCCAATTCAGAAAGACGCGGACCAGCATCACTTGCTCAAGTCGCTGACCCTGGCTTTGCTGGGTATTGCGCGACAGGGAAAGCAAGTAGTGATCTGCCTCGACGAAGCACAGACCATGCCCTTGGAAAGCTTGGAGGCGCTGCGGCTTTTGACCAACCTCGAAACGGAGAAAAGAAAACTGCTTCAAGTAGTACTGTTTGGCCAGCCGGAACTCGATAAGAAGCTCGCGCAACCCTCGGTGCGCCAGTTGCGCCAACGGATAACCTTTCAATGTCATCTCGGCGTGCTGGCCAAGAACGAGCTGGAGCACTATCTAACACACCGCTTGAACATTGCCGGCTATCGTGGAAATCGCTTATTTACCGCGCCTGCAATTGGGCTGATGCACCGCTTGAGCCGCGGCATACCCAGGCTGGTCAATATTCTTGCGCACAAGACATTGCTGCTGGTCTACGGCGAAGGCGAGCGCCAAGTATTGCCACGCCATGTGCGCGCTGCTGCGGCCGACACGCCTTCAATCAAATCTGCGTTCCATCCTATCTGGTGGTTTGCGTTTGCGATGCTTTCCCTTTCGGTGGGCGGCGTCATCTGGAAGTTTCTGCAATGAGCCTGATTAACCAGATGCTGATGGACCTCGAAAAGCGGCGCGCGCCGCGTCCTGAAGGCGTGCTCAGCGAAGCGCATGCCTTGCCCACGCAGGCCGCCGGTCATCCTCGCTGGCGGTATGCCCTGCTTGCCTTGGGCCTGGTGGCTGCAGTTTTTGCTTGGGTCCTGCAGCGCGGGATTACATTACCTTCGTTGCCTATCACATTTCCTCCAGTTCAAACCCAGACAGCCGAACCTGCTCAAAATTTGAAAAGAAAGGAAATGTCATCCCCTGTTGCTGCTGCTCCCGCGCCGCAGGCAACCACAGCAGCTGCGCCTGCCCAAACGATGGAAAACACCGAGACACCGACTGTCTCAGAATCATTGTTGGAGCCCGCTTCACGCCTGAGCATGGAACTCGGCTCTGCGCCACAAGGTTCGGAAACAGAACCGGTGCTTCGCAAGCGCGCCGCCAGGGCCAAGAGTCTCGCTCTAGCGCCGGTCGCAGCCAAAACAGGCCCTGTCGCCGAACAGCCATTGCCCCACATCAACAAGCAGGTCAAACAGGAAACCCCGCAGCAGCTGGCAGAAGAGGAATACCGCAAAGCCGTCGCGTCCATGCAGCAGGGTGAGCAGATAGCAGCGCAGGAATCTCTTAGACGAGCGCTGCAACTTAACCCGAATTTTACCGACGCGCGCCTCGCGCTCGCGGGTTTGCTGCTTCAAGGTAGGCAGCTTGCAGAAGCAGATAGTGTGCTGCGCGAAGGGCTAGAGCTGAATCCCCGGCAGCCGGGATTTGCCATGATGCTGGCGCGCCTTCAGGTCGAGAAGGGCGATACCCAGGGCGCGGTTGAAACGCTGCGCAAAGCACTCCCGTATGCGGCTAACAACGCGGATTATCAGGCTTTCATAGCGGCATTACTGTTGCAGCAGGCGCGCTACACCGACGCGGTCGAGCATTACCGTACTGCCCTGAATCTCAAGCCGGCTGGTGTATGGTACATGGGGCTCGGGATGTCATTGCAGGCACTGCATCGATTGCCCGAAGCGCAAGACGCTTTTCAGCAAGCGCTAACAAGCGGCGGGCTCACTCCTGAATTGCAGGCTTTTGTCGAGCAGCGCTTGAAGCAGATATTGATCAGCCAAAAATAGGCGCTTAGGGTGGCAAAGTACGAGCAACCACCCACGCGCTGATTTCTATCGCCCCCTTTTTGCGCACCGCCTTTGCGAGCTCGTTGAGCGTTGCACCAGTGGTCATTACATCATCGAGCAGCGCGACTTTTTTTCCTCGCAATTCCACCTTACACACGAAGGCACCGCGGATGTTTTTCGCGCGCTCTTTCCACGGCAAACCGGCTTGCGGCGGGCTGTCGAGAATTCTGTTGCAGGCGTTCGCGAGCAGTCTCACCCCCGACTTCTGCGAGAGGATCTTGGCGATTTCCAGCGCTTGATTAAAGCCGCGTTCGCGCAGCCTTTCAACGGAAAGCGGCACTGGAATCAGGTAATCAAGCTCAACATCTGCTTTGGGTAACAACTCTTCAGCGAGAATTGAAGCAACTGCCAGATTTCCCTGATACTTGAGCGCTTGTATCAAGGCATCGACCGGGAAACTGTAACTGAAAGCGGCGCGCGCGACATCGAAAGCCGGAGGATCACTCATGCAGGCGCCGCACAATTCTCCGTCAGGTATCGGCAGCGCACACATTCTGCAACAGGGCTGGCGCAGATAAGGAAGGTGCTCGCGACAGGCCGCACATAAGTTTTGTGTTCTGATTCTTGCGCCGCATAAAACACAATTTTGTTGCAGCAGGCTTTGCGCAAATTTCAGGCAGTTGTTTAAAATTTCCATTATTGAAATTGACAACTGAAGAGAAATCATTGATGATTCATGCAATTTTACCCGTCACTTGATTCTTTTCAATGCTGACGCGACGCGTCCATGATGCCGACTAATCTCGACCAAAAAACTCCTGAGGTCGCATTGTCCAAGCTCAGCGCGACTGAAGTTGAGGACTTGTTCGCGCTGCCTTTCAGCGATCTGATCTACCGTGCCCAGCAAGTTCACCGAGAGCACTTTGATGCCAATACGGTGCAGCTATCGACTTTGCTTTCGATCAAAACTGGCGGCTGCCCCGAGGATTGTGCCTATTGCCCGCAGGCGGCGCGTTATGACACCGGCGTTGAGAACCAGGAGATGCTGCCGCTGCATGCCGTAATTTCTGTCGCGAAGGCGGCAAAAGAACAAGGAGCAACAAGGTTTTGCATGGGGGCTGCGTGGCGCGGTCCAAAGCAGAAAGAACTTGATCAGGTGATCGAGATGATCAGAGCAGTGCGGGAAGCAGGACTCGAAACTTGCGCGACATTGGGGTTGCTCAAGGACGGTCAAGCGGAACAGTTGCGTGAAGCCGGGCTGGATTACTATAACCACAATCTCGATACCTCCGCGGATTTTTACCGAGAAATCATCACCACCCGCTACTATCAGGACCGTCTGGATACATTGCGACGGGTTCGCAAGGCGGGAATCAAGGTATGCTGTGGCGGAATCATAGGCATGGGGGAGACTCGCCGCCAGCGTGCGGCGATGATTGCGCAACTATCCAGCCTTGATCCCTATCCTGAGAGCGTGCCGATCAATAACCTAGTGCAGATCGAAGGCACGCCGCTTTACGGCACCGAGAAATTGGATCCGCTGGAATTCGTGCGCACCATTGCTGTGGCGCGAATTACCCTGCCCAAGGCCATGGTGCGGCTTTCCGCAGGGCGTGAAGCGATGACTGAGGAGCTTCAGTCATTATGTTTTCTTGCGGGCGCAAATTCGATTTTCTACGGCGAGAAACTGCTGACCACCGGCAACCCGCGAACGCACCAAGACAAGGCACTGCTGGATAAGCTCGGCATGCGCCCGATGTAATTTATCTTCAAAAATCCGAGGACGAGCCCGGGACAGGCCTGTCGTTGGTACACATGCTCGTTACCCATCTGCGCAATCAACTTCAGCGCCTCGAAATCGAGGGCCTGTTACGCTACAGGAGCATCGTTGAAGGGCCTCAGACTACGCATGTAAAAATTGAAGGGCGGAACTTCGTTTCATTTTGTAGTAACGATTACCTCGGCCTGGCCTCACACCCTTTGCTTGTCGCTGCTGCACGCGAGGGCGCCGAACGGTACGGAGTCGGAGCCGGCGCGTCGCACCTGATCAGTGGTCACAACCTAGCGCATCACCTGGTCGAAGAAAAACTTGCACAATTTGTCGGATTGCCGCAAGCCTTGCTGTTTTCCACCGGCTATATGGCGAACCTCGGGGTGGTGACAGCGTTCGCCGGCCGCAGTGATGTGCTGTTTGCTGACAAGCTGAATCACGCTTCGCTGAATGACGCAGCACTGCTTTCAAGAGCTAAGCTGCGACGTTATCCGCATCTTGATATGCGGGCCCTGGATAAACTGCTCGCAGCGTCTGACCGTGGAAGCAGGCTGGTGTTAAGCGATGCGGTGTTTAGCATGGACGGCGACATTGCGCCGGTCCCCGAGCTCCTAGCCTTGTGCGAGCGCCACAACGCTTGGCTTTTACTTGACGATGCGCACGGTTTCGGCGTGCTGGGCCGAGAGGGCAGCGGCGTGCTTTCGCATTTCAATGTGCATTCGCCGCGCATTATTTACATGGCGACCTTGGGCAAGGCGGCCGGCGTGTTTGGCGCCTTTGTTGCAGGCGAAAAAGAAGTCATCCAGACACTGATCCAGCGATCGCGCAGTTACATTTATACAACGGCGACACCGCCGCTTCTCGCCCACACGTTGCTGAAGAGCCTGGATTTGATTCGCACTGAGAGCGATCGCAGGGCGCATCTTGCGGGATTGATTGCGCTTCTCAAAAACCGCTTGCGTCTTGAACGTTGGCGTCTCCTCCCTTCGCAGACCCCGATCCAGCCCCTGGTCATTGGGGAAGCTCGCGCGGCGGTGAAAGCAAGCACGGCGCTTGCGGAAGCGGGAATCCTAGTTCCTGCAATCAGACCGCCCAGCGTGCCCTGGGGCACGGCGCGACTGAGAATATCGTTGTCGGCAGTCCATGCAGAGGAAGATGTGGAACGGCTCGCAAACGCTTTGCATAAATTGGAAGGGACAATCTAACCATGGGGGACATGGAAAAGATTTGACTCTCGGCACGAGTTATTTCTTTTTCTCTTTTGTCCTAGGGACACTCTGCGCTGAAAAGGCATTGAATTGACTCTGCACATTGAAACCATGGGCAACGGACCGGATCTCGCGCTGCTCCACGGCTGGGGCCTGAACAGCCGCATATGGGACGGGGTGTGCGGCGATTTGGCTGACCGTTTCCGGGTGCATGTCGTGGATTTGCCTGGGTACGGACAGAGCCCAGTCTGCGCGCCCTATACGCTTGTGGAATTTGCCCGCACCCTGGCGAGAGCATTGCCTAAATCGATTTGCGTTTGCGGCTGGTCGCTGGGTGCGCAAGTGGCTCTGCGTTGGGCACTCGATTTCCCCGCACAAGTTAAGCAACTGGTGCTGGTTGCGGCGACTCCTCGATTTGTGTGTGATCCCGGCTGGCCGAGTGGAATTGAAACACAAGTGCTGCAGGAATTTGCCGCAGGTTTGCGGCGCAATGTGCCGAGCACGCTGAAACGCTTCGTATCATTGCAGACCCATGGTGAAAAAAATGCGCGTAGACATAGCGCATGGCTGCGCAAACGTTTATTCACAGCTGACCCGGATGTATTACAGGCGAGTCTGCAAATGCTTTTGGAAACCGATTTGCGGGGCGAAATGCACGAAATCAAACAACCGGTGTTGCTGCTGCACGGTCGGAAAGATCGCTTGGTGTCCGAGATTTCTGCCCGCGGATTGAGGCAACTTTTGACTCGGGCGAAGCTGGAAGTGTTTGAAGACTGCGCTCATGTGCCATTCTTGACACAAGGCAGGAACTTTGTGGCGTTGGTTTCGGAATTTCTCGATGAATGATGTGGACCCGTTCGCGATAGACAAGCGCCTAGCACGGCTGGCTTTCGAGCGCGCGGCAGCGACTTATGATGAAGCAGCGGTATTGCAACGCGAAGTGGGTGTTCGCATGCTCGGCCGCCTCGACTATATTAAATACCTTCCACGAACCATACTCGATGCAGGCAGTGGTACTGGACAGGGCAGTCGCGGATTGCTGCGCCGTTATCCTAAGGCAAACGTACTGGCATTGGATATTGCTGGCGCCATGCTGCAACGCTCAAAAGAGCGCATGCCAAAGCGCTGGCTGCCGTTTTTGCCGCGGCACATTGCTCACGTGTGCGGAGACATTGAACACGCCCCCATAAGATCCTCGAGCATAGGCATGGTGTGGTGCAATCTGACGCTGCAATGGCTAAATCACCCACAGCATGTATTTGCCGAAATGTACCGTGTATTGCAGCCCGACGGACTGTTGATGTTCAGCACTTTTGGCCCGGATACACTTAAGGAATTGCGCCAGGCATATGCCGGGACTGATCGTTACAGCCACGTGCATCGATTTACAGACATGCATGACCTTGGCGATATGCTGGTTGCTGCGGGATTCGTCAATCCGGTTATGGACATGGAACAGATAAGCATGACCTATTCTGACGTGACCTCTTTGATGCGTGATCTAAAGAATATCGGCGCACACAATGTGACGCGTGGAAGGCGCCGCGGACTTACCGCAAAGTCGCAGCTTCAAGCGATTTCCCACAACTACGAGCGCTTCCGCAGCGACGGAAGGCTGCCGGCAACTTTCGAAGTGGTATACGGACATGCGTGGAAGCCTGGGACCGTGCTCACGGACTATGGAAGAAAAGTCATCAAGCTGGAAGTCAAGCGTTCATGAGCCGCGGTTTTTTCGTCACTGGCACCGACACTGCTGTGGGCAAGACGCTTGTTGCCTGTACCTTGCTGTACGCTTTTGCATCAAAAGGGCGAAGCGTGGTGGGAATGAAACCGGTGGCTGCAGGCTTTGAGGAGAGCCAGGGAGGTTTGCGTAACGATGATGTTGAACAATTGATCGCGGCGAGCACAATCAAGGCGCCGCGGTCAATGGTGAATCCATATGCGCTCAATTGCCCGATCGCACCGCACATCGCGGCGCAACAGGCCGGAATTGAAATCAAGACAACGGTAATCAAACAGGCATTTGACCAGCTAAAAAAGATGGCCGACATGGTCGTCGTCGAAGGAGTAGGTGGTTTCAGGGTGCCGCTTAACGGTCGGGAGGATAGCGCCGACCTCGCCAGATTGCTCGGTCTTCCGGTCCTTCTGGTCGTGGGAATGCGGCTGGGCTGTCTCAATCACGCTTTGCTTACTTCAGATGCAATCGAATCTCGCGGTCTCAAACTGGCGGGGTGGATTGCTAACTGTATCGATCCGCGAATGGCTGCGCTGCACCAGAACGTAGCCGCGCTTGAGAAGAGGATCAGTCAGCCTCTTTTGGGTGTGCTTGCGTATCAAAGTGGTGCCCGACCGGAACAGTTGGCGAGCATCCTTGACATTCATTCGTTGATCTGAATGAAAAGGATCGAGGTAAAAGCGGTAGTTATTGTTGCCATGCTGAAACGCATGTGCTAATTTACGCCCTTGTCCAAAACAGGATGAAGCGGCTCGGGAGCTACAAGCGTGCAGTTTGCTGATGCGGAAAATGCGGGCGCTTATACGCTTACCGCGAAACGGAACAACTCACTCAGTACATCGGGCCGGTATCTGGTTTTTGGTTTTATCTTTATCGTTTCTTTCGGCATTTCCACGGCGTTTGCGGCTTTCGGGGCGTGGCCGGTTTTGCCTTTCGCCGGCTTGGAAATGCTGGTGTTGTTTCTGGCATTCTATTTTATCGGGCGCCGGTCAGACGATTTTGAACGTCTTACCTTGAACGGTGACCAGCTGCTGCTCGAGCGCAAGGAGCACGGAAAGCTCGGACAGTTCGAATTCAATCGATACTGGGCGCAGGTAGTGTGTGATGCAGAGGGAAGCCGATTGGCGCTGCGCTCGCACGGTCGAGAGGTGGAATTCGGGCTCTACCTGACGGAAGAGGAACGGGTGAAGCTTGCGCGGCAGCTTAAAGTAAGAATCCGGCAGCCATAATGGCCTTGATAATATGATGCTGCGTCAGCTGTCCGGGGCCGAAAGAAATAGTTGACTGGGTTGAATTCCTTGGGGTGAATATGACTAACAAGATCGTAAAGCGTGGCATGGCGCTGCTTTTTTCGAGCGTCTACGCCGGCGCGGCACAAAGCGCCTACGAATTAAACCTGCAGCCGCCCGAAACGCCTATCGCTCACCAAATCTACGACCTGCACACTTTGATTCTTCTGGTATGCGTGTTCATATTCTGCGTGGTGTTTGGCGTGATGTTCTATGCGATATTCAAGCACCGCAAATCAGTCGGCCACAAAGCTGCCCAGTTCCACGAAAATACTACCATCGAAATTATCTGGACCATTATCCCCTTTTTTATTCTGGTAGGCATGGCGTATCCAGCAACGAAAACTGTCCTGGCGATGAAGAATACTTCCAATCCCGACATGACTATCAAGATCACCGGCTACCAATGGAAATGGAAATATGATTATCTGCAGGACGGAATCGGTTTCTACAGTATGCTTGCCACTACGCAGGATCAGATTTACGGCAGGGCACCCAAGGACGAGCATTATCTGTTGGAAGTAGACAAGCCGCTGGTGGTACCCACTGGCAAAAAAATACGCTTGCTAATCACCGCTGACGATGTAATTCATTCCTGGTGGGTGCCAGCGTTCGGCGTGAAACAGGACGCAATTGTTGGTTTTATCCGCGATACCTGGTTCGAGGTCGAGAAACCGGGAATTTACCGCGGCCAATGCGCGGAATTGTGCGGTAAAGACCACGGTTTCATGCCGATCGTGGTGGAGGCGAAAGAACCGAAGGATTATGAAATATGGCTCGCCGAACAAAAGCAGGCGCAGGCAGCAACCAAAGTAGATGTAAACAAAACTTTCACCCTCGACGAGTTGAAAGCGCAAGGCGAAAAGGTTTTTAATACCACCTGCGCTGCCTGCCATCAGGTCAACGGCAAGGGCATTCCCGGGACGTTCCCTGCACTGGACGGCTCGAAGATTGCCAACGGGCCAAAAGCGGATCACCTGAATATCGTGATGAACGGGAAACCGGGCACGGCAATGGTCGCCTTCAGCACGCAGCTTTCGGACATTGAACTCGCTTCGGTAATCACCTATGAGCGCAATGCGTGGGGCAACAAGACTGGAGATGCGATACAGCCAAGCGAAGTCAAAGCGTTGCGCAAGTAATAGACTAAAAGGATAAGGAGAGCAGCATCATGGACGCAGCACACGCAACCCACGCTCACGGCGAGCACGCACACCATCCGAGCGGCATCATGCGCTGGGTGACGACCACCAATCACAAGGACATTGGAACACTCTATTTGACGTTCGCCGGGGTGATGTTCTTTATCGGCGGCATTATGGCGATGACCATTCGCGCCGAGCTGTTCCAGCCAGGATTGCAATTCCTGCGGCCTGACTTCTTCAACCAGCTTACCACGCTGCATGGGCTGATCATGGTTTTCGGCGCGATCATGCCGGCGTTCGTGGGTTTCGCCAACTGGCAAGTGCCGATGATGGTAGGCGCACCGGACATGGCGTTCGCCCGTATGAACAACTGGAGTTTCTGGTTGCTTCCCTTCGCCGCGCTTCTGCTTATCGTATCGTTCTTCGTACCGGGCGGCGCGGCCGCCGCGGGTTGGACGCTGTACGCGCCACTCTCCGTGCAATTGGGGCCCGGCATGGATCTGACAATATTCGCAGTACACATCCTTGGCGCATCCTCAATAATGGGGGCGATCAACATTATTACCACCATTCTTAACATGCGTGCTCCAGGAATGACGCTGATGAAAATGCCTCTGTTCGTATGGACATGGCTGATCACAGCGTATTTGCTGATCGCCGTGATGCCGGTCCTGGCTGGCGCGGTGACTATGCTGCTCACCGACCGCCATTTCGGGACGCATTTCTTCAATGCTGCCGGAGGCGGCGACCCGGTACTGTTCCAGCATGTGTTCTGGTTCTTCGGCCATCCCGAGGTCTATATCATGATTCTGCCGGGGTTCGGCATCATTTCTCAGATTATTCCAACTTTTGCACGGAAACCTTTGTTTGGCTATTCCTCTATGGTGTACGCGACTGCATCGATCGCAATTCTTTCGTTCATCGTGTGGGCGCACCACATGTTTACCGTGGGCATGCCGGCGGCCGGGCAACTATTCTTCATGTATGCAACCATGCTAATTGCGGTGCCGACAGGAGTAAAAGTCTTCAACTGGGTATCGACAATGTGGCGTGGCTCGATGACCTTCGAAACGCCGATGCTTTTCGCGATCGGCTTTATTTTCCTGTTCACCATGGGCGGATTTACCGGACTGGTGTTGGCAATTACCCCTGTGGACATTCAGTTGCAGGACACTTATTACGTTGTCGCGCACTTCCATTACGTGCTGGTGGCGGGCGCACTGTTCAGCATTTTCGGCGGCATTTACTACTGGCTGCCAAAGTGGACCGGCAAAATGTATGATGAAACCTTGGGTAAATGGCATTTCTGGCTGTCGATGATTTTCTTCAACGTTGCCTTCTTCGTGCAGCATTTTCTGGGCCTCGCTGGAATGCCGCGTCGTATTCCCGATTACGCACCACAGTTCGCCGATTTCAACATGATCTCGAGCATCGGCGCTTTCGGCTTTGGCTTGTCGCAACTGCTGTTCGTGTATATCGTCATTAAATGCATCCGCAGCGGCGAGAAAGTGTCTGCCAAACCGTGGGAAGGCGCGCAAGGGCTGGAATGGACGCTGCCGTCGCCCCCGCCCTACCACAGCTTTGAAACGCCACCGCTGGTCAAGTAGATAAGGAGCAAACCAGCGATTATGCGACCTGCAGAACCGGTTTCACACAGGAACAGATTGAGAACCGCATTGATTATGCTTTCAATAGCGGCAGCTTTTTTAGTCGGTTTCGTCATCAGTCATTGGCAATGAGCATGAACCGGTCTAACAACGTGATGCTCAGGAAACTGGTTGTAATTCCAGTAGCGATGTTCTGTTTCGGATTCGCCCTGGTGCCGTTTTATAAAAAGATCTGTGAGGTCACCGGCGTTAACAATATTCTTAAGGCGGATGAAGTCGCGAAAAACACCCAGGTGGATTATTCGCGCACCATTACCGTTCAATTAGATGCCAATACCCGGTCGCTAGCGTGGAACTTCGAGCCATTGCAGGGTAGCGTGAAAGTTCACCCAGGCGAGTTGATGCAGGTAGTGTACGAGGCCAAGAACACCTTGCCATATGCCGTCACCGGGCAGGCGATACCGAGTTACGGACCGCAGCTTGCGGCGCTGTATTTCAAAAAGGTGCAATGCTTTTGCTTTTCGCAACAGACACTGAAAGCGAATGAAGTAAGGAAAATGCCGGTGGTGTTCGTGATTGATCCGGGCTTGCCCAAGGATGTAAACATCATCACATTGTCCTATACTTTTTTCGAAGTGGACGGCGGCCGCGGTAAACCGGGTTAGGCGAATTGGTTACCATGGATGACGAGGCGGGCAGGGCGAGGAAGGCTACGGCTCTGCAAGCCGCAAAAGCAGTGTTTTGGGCTTTTTTCGGCGTTCGAAAAGGAAAGGATCACGACGCCGATGCAGTGAGCATTACGCCCGTGCAGGCGATTGTTGCTGGTTTGATCGGTGCTGCGTTGTTTGTTTTGAGTTTAGTGCTGCTGGTTCACTTTGTTACCAGCTAGGATCCGGCGGCCAATTCGAAAAGCGAGAAACAGGGTAGACTAACAAGAGAGGACTTCATGGCCCTACAGCCTGGACGTTATTATGTGCCGTCGCCATCCCACTGGCCGATCCTCGGCTCGCTGGCGCTGTTTAGCATGGCGGTTGGCGCCACCCTATGGATGAATAATGAAGCCGGTATCGGACCGTGGGTACTGGTGATGGGCGTTTCCATATTGATCTTCATGCTGTTTGGCTGGTTTGGCACCGTGATCCGCGAAAGCGAAGGGAACAAATTTAATAATCAGGTGGATCTTAGTTTTCGCTGGGGCATGAGCTGGTTCATCTTCACGGAAGTCATGTTTTTCGCGGGGTTTTTTGGCGCGCTATTTTATATGCGAGTACTCGCCGTGCCCTGGCTTGGGGACTTTGACAACAAGATTCTTTGGCCGGATTTCACCGCTCAATGGCCGGTGGCAGGGCCGGGCTTCAAGGGAGAGTTCACGCCGATGGCGGCATGGGGCATTCCCGCCATCAACACGCTGATCCTGCTTTCTTCCGGCGCCACAGTTACGTGGGCACACTGGGGATTAAAGCGCAACAACCGCAGGCAGCTCATTGTCGGGCTTATACTGACAATCCTGCTGGGCTGGACGTTCCTAGGGCTTCAGGCGCACGAGTACATGCACGCCTATACCGAAATGAATCTCAAGCTCACCACCGGCGCCTACGGTGCCACCTTCTTTATGCTCACTGGCTTTCACGGCTTGCACGTGACCATCGGTACCATTATGCTGGTAACAATCTTCGGCCGTTGCATTGTCGGGCATTTCAAGCCCGAGCACCATTTCGGGTTCGAGGCGGTATCATGGTATTGGCACTTCGTTGACGTGGTGTGGTTGCTGCTGTTTATTTTGGTTTACTGGTTGTAACTCGCGGGCATATTCTGCTCAAGGAGGAAAACGCAGCACACAAGCAACAACAAGGAGGAGGAACCCCATGGTAATAACAAGAGGGACACTGACGCCGCATGGTACTACTGTGCGGCGCTTTTTTTGTTAGACAGGAATCACAACCCCTGTGGCGAAATGAGGCCGAAGTAAAAGCCGAGCATCAGGATGAGAAAGAGCACTATGGAAAAAGTAATGCGCACGGTAAGAGCTTTGACGGTGCGTTCGGATCTACCTTTGTCCTTGATCAGGTAATACAGCGCGGAACCGAGGCTGAAGAGGATGACGGCAATGAACAGGAAGACGATGATTCTCACGCGGCATTTCCCAGAGAAAAATTTAGTGTAGACGATTCCTCGCTTGGTTGCCAACAAAGATGTTTTCTGGTTTTGAATTCAAGCCTAGGCTATGGTTTAGCCTCACAGCCGGAGCGGTGCTGCTATTGACTCTCTGGCTGGGGAATTGGCAGCTCGAAAGAGGCCGTGAAAAACAGAGGCTCGAGGAGCTACTCGAAGAACTGGCCAAGCAGCCACCGGTCACTGTTCCCGCGACTCAGGTGAATCCTGATGAATATCGGTTCCGCCATGTCGAAGCGCAGGGAAGATTTGCCGAGCCCTATACTATTTACTTGGATAACCGGATTTACCACGGCATTGCGGGGTATCAGGTTATTACGCCGTTGCAAATCGATGACAGCCGGACTTACGTTCTGGTTAACCGCGGGTGGGTGGCGAGATCCGCAGAACGCCTGGACCTTCCTAAAATACCTACGCCACGCGAGCAAGTAACAATCAGTGGCATTGCGGTGATTCCCAGCAACAAGATACTTGAGCTTTCCAAACAAACGGTGGAGGGAAAGATCTGGGAAAACCTCGTGCTGGAGCGCTATCGCAAAGCGGTGCCATTCGAAATTCAGCCGATTGTGATTGAACAGCAAAACAATACGGAGGACGGGTTGGTGAGGGATTGGGAACGTCCCGACGTGGGAGTCACCATGCACCGCGGCTATGCGTTCCAGTGGTTTATGCTATCTGCAGCGACCGTAATTTTATATGTGGTGCTGAATGTCAAACGCGCGTTACCCAGGCAGGATTAAACTGCTTTTCATTCTGTTGGTAATTGCCGTGCCGGTGGTGGCGGCATATGTCGCATTTTATTTGTGGCGGCCCCAGCAAGGAACCATGAACTACGGTGAACTTCTGCCGCCGCGCCATTTGCCGGACGCCGCATTACAATTGTTGGACGGGCGGGCATTTCGCATGAGTGATTTGCGCGGGAAGTGGGTGCTGCTGCAAGTAGATTCCGGCGCATGCGACCAGAACTGCCGCCAGAAACTGTATTATTTGCGGCAAGTTCGCCTCACGCAGGGCAAGGACATGCAACGCATCGAGCGCGTATGGATAATTAACGACAATGGCACGCCACCGCAAGAACTCATGAAAGATTATGCCGGGACCTGGTTAATTCGGGATGCAAACAATTTGCTGCTGGCTGAACTTCCGGCGGTAAATTCGGCAAACGACCATATCTACGTGGTGGATCCGAAAGGAAATTTGATGTTGCGTTTTCCGCGAAATGCGGACCCGAGAAAGATGGTCAAGGATATTGCCCGACTGCTCATGGTCTCAGAAATCGGATGATATTTCGAAAACTTGTTGTAGCGGCCGCAATTCTTGCGTATGCAGTCGTGGTGTTTGGAGCTTTCGTGCGTCTTTCAGATGCCGGGCTGGGATGCCCCGACTGGCCGGGCTGTTACGGCCATGTCGCCGTACCTCAAAGCGCTGAGGCGCGGGGCCTCGCTCAGCTGAAATTTCCCGACAGGCCGCTTGATAACACTAAGGCGTGGATTGAAATGATGCATCGCTATCTGGCGGGCACGCTCGGTTTGCTGATATTGGCAAACGCCGTTTACGCCGTGCGCAAGCGCGCCGAGTTGCAGCAATCGCCCGCGCTGCCGTTGTTTCTCGCCGGGCTGGTGGTGTTGCAGGCTCTGCTCGGGATGTGGACCGTAACTTTGTTATTGAAACCAGTCGTCGTTTCGCTGCATCTGCTGGGAGGCATGGCCACCCTGGCGTTGTTGTGCTGGTTGGGTTTGCTGCAATATGCGCCGCAGCCTACTAAGAGCGTGAAAATGGGAGCGCTTAGATTCTGTGGGTGGCTTGGACTCGTGCTCTTGGTAGTGCAGATTGCGCTGGGAGGCTGGGTAAGTGTTAATTATGCCGGGCTCGCGTGCGGCGGTTTTCCGTTGTGTGACGGCAGCTGGGTGCCCGACATGGATTTCGCCAGCGGCTTCCAGTTTCTGGGCGAGCAGGGAATGATCGCCAAAGGCGGACCGTCGTCTAGTCTGGGGCTCACCGCGATACACTGGATACATCGGCTCGGCGCGTTAATTGTTTTGTGTTATCTCGCATCGCTGGTAATGGCGCTACAATGGATCAAACAGCTGCAAAAATACGGTGCGCTGCTGCTGATCGTTTTATGCCTGCAGATCGCATTAGGGATCGGAAACGTGTGGTTAGGCCTGCCCTTGCTCTTGGCGGTGGCTCACAATGCGGTTGCGGCGCTATTACTGGTTGTCATGGTAGTGTTAAACTTCAAATTGACGAGTTTCGGGAGTGACAAATGGCGTCAAGCTTAACTTGGGAGAGGGCGGGCATTCGCCTTCATCAGTATCTCAAATTGTGCAAACCGCGAGTGGTGTCGCTAATTGTCTTTACTGCAGTCATCGGCATGTTCCTTGCGGCACCCGGCATGGTGCAGCTGGGTACGCTGCTCTTTGCCACTTCGGGAATTGCGCTGGTAGCCGGAGCCGCCGCTGCGGTGAATTGTCTGGTGGAACAAAAAATTGACGCAGTCATGGCCCGCACCCGCTTCCGTCCGCTGCCGCGCGGGGAGTTGACTTCGCTTCAGACGCTGCTTTTTTCGGGCGTGACGGGCGGGATGGGACTCTGGCTGCTGGGGCGGTTCATCAACCCACTTACCATGTGGCTGACTCTTGCCACTTTTGTCGGATACGCAGTTATTTACACTGTAATTCTCAAGCCAATGACGCCACAAAATATTGTCATCGGAGGTGCGTCCGGCGCAATGCCACCAGTGCTGGGCTGGGTCGCGGTGACCGGGGAAATTTCTTACGATGCATTGTTGCTGTTTCTCATCATTTTTGCATGGACCCCGCCGCATTTCTGGTCCCTAGCCCTTTATCGCAAGCACGAGTATGCGAAAGCAGGTGTACCCATGCTGCCGGTAACCCATGGCGATAAATACACCCGTTTGCAGGTGCTGCTTTATACGCTGATTCTTGTGGCGGTGAGCCTGCTGCCATTCGTCACCAAGATGAGCGGCTGGCCCTACCTTTTAAGCGCCGGCGTGCTGGGAGGAATTTATCTGTATTACGCTGTAAGAATCTTTGTCGACTATAGCGACGCACTGGCACAGCGCGCGTTCCGTTATTCTATCGTATACCTCGCGGCGCTATTTGCCGCACTGATGCTCGACCACTGGAGTTAAACCCGGGTCTTTCCCCGTTTCATGAAGAAATTGCTGTCAGCCAGTCTGCTGTTCGGAATTTTGGGCGTGCTAGCTGGATGTGATACGAACGCCAAAATAGAAGCGTTCCAATCCAGTGACATTACGGGCGCTGATTTCGGTAAAAATTTTCATTTGACCGATCACAATGGCAAGAGTAGAAGCATTGCCGATTTCAAAGGCAAAGTGGTGGTGCTTTTCTTCGGCTACACGCATTGCCCCGATCTCTGCCCGACTACTCTTGCTGAACTCGCAATGATGATGAAGAACCTGGGCGAGGACTCTAAGAAAGTGCAGGTATTATTTGTGACGGTAGATCCGGAGCGCGACACGCCCGAGCTGCTCGCGAAGTATGTACCCTCGTTCTACCCCAGTTTTTTGGGTTTATACGGTGATCCCGAGGCAACGTCCGCGACTGCAAAGGAGTTTAAGGTCATCTACCAGAAAATTGCCGGCAACAGCCCCGATAATTACACAATGGACCATTCAGCCGGCAGTTATGTGTTCGATCGAGAGGGAAGACTGCGCCTGTTTGTAAGCTACGGGCAGGGGCCGACGGTTTTTTTGCACGACATCAAAATCCTGCTTGCGCAAAACCCTGCCTAAGCTGCTGCCATCGCCCCCTTCATTTTGGTGAGCGCTTTTTGTTCAAGCTGCCGGATGCGTTCTGCTGAGACCTTGAATTCCGCCGCCAAATCGTGCAGCGTTGCCGACTCTTTTTCTTGGAGCCAACGCGCTTCGATGATGCGGCGGCTACGCGGGTCGAGGCTCTCCAGGGCATACTTGAGATCAGTTGATCGCAGTCGGCCGTCCTGTTCACGTTCAAGGATGAGAGAAGGCTCGTTTTCCGGATCGCTAAGATAGGCGATGGGGCTATAGGCCTCATCGTCGTCAGCCGCCGGTTCCAAGGGCACATCATGGCCGCTTAAGCGCATCTCCATTTCGGACACGTCTGAGCTTTTCACGCCGAGCTGACGCGCCATATCCATGGTTTCTTCGAGACGCATGGGTTCCAGCCCCTGTTTCAAACTGCGCAAATTGAAAAACAGTTTGCGTTGCGCTTTGGTGGTAGCGATTTTTACGATACGCCAGTTGCGAAGGATAAATTCGTGGATTTCGGCGCGTATCCAGTGCACAGCGAAAGATACCAGGCGCACGCCCCGCTCTGGATCGAAGCGTTTTACGGCTTTCATGAGCCCGATGTTTCCCTCCTGGATCAGGTCTGCCTGCGGCAGTCCGTAACCCATGTAACCGCGGGAAATAGCCACCACTACCCGTAAATGCGAAAGCACCAACTGTCTGGCTGCTTCCAGGTCGTTGTTGGCGCGTAAACGGCGCGCGAATTCCACTTCTTGCTCCAGGGTCAGCATGGGCAAGCGGTTAACCGCCTGGATATAACTTTCCAGACTTCCTGCTGCCGAAGGAATAGGTAAGGCCATGGTTTGCATCAATTAATACCTCCTAAGGAGAAATTCTAGCACTCCCCTTATCAGAGTGCCAATAGTCAAGAAAGTTCTGGCTATCGTGGCTCGATCTGGTGTAAGTGCCTGCTTACCGATAACCAAGCGCCCAGCCAGCCCAGCCATGCTGAAAACAAGACCAAACTCCCGCTATCCGACATATTTAAATGACTTAATTGGAAATTTATGCTGTACAGACGCGCTAGGTCGCCGATAGCGTTGCCTAAAACTCCGATGCTCACTGCCACAATGATCCAAGCGATCACCCCGCCCGCCAGCCCCTGCAAGGCGCCGATGTACAAAAATGGCCGGCGAATGAAACGGTGGGTGGCACCGATCAGCTTTGCGACCTCAATTTCGTCGCGTTGGGTCAGAATCTGAAGCCTGATGGTATTGAAAGTCACCGCCACGAGGGCAACACTTAACAAAATGGCCAGCAGCAAAATAATGAGTTTTCCAAGGCGTAATAATGCATCCAGACGCTGCGCCCACAGTGAGTCGAGTTGCACATGGGCGGTGTGGGGCCAGGAGCCGATTTCATTTCGCAGTGCTTCCAAGGCCTCCGCAGTGGGATTTTTTGCGTGAATTATAAACGCATCAGGCAGAGGGTTTTGTGTCAGGCTTTGCACCACATCGCCAATGCCCGCGTCTTTCTGCAGCTCGCGTAGCGCCTTGTCACGCGGCACAAATTGGAAGTTGCGTACGCCACGATGGTCTTTAAGCCGTGCCTGTATCTGTGCGACGTCCGCGGGGGTTGCCTGTGTGCTCAGGAACAGGCTGATTTGCGGTTCGCTGCTTACCTGTCTGGACAGGCTTTCGAGGTTATTCAGCAAAACGTAAAGTCCTCCGGGCAAGCTCAGTGCGATGCCAATGACACCGATGTTGAGCAAGCTGGCAAACGGGTTTCGCAATAGGCGTTTCAGCGCAAGCCACAAAGATTGCGCGTGGTGAGAAAGCCAATATTTCACGAAACCAATTCCCCGTGATCGAGTTTCAAAAGACGCGGGTTCAAGAGCATCACCATGAATTCATCATGGCTGGCGATGATTACGGTCACTCCCACCTGGTTGAATGATTTGAACAACCCCATTATGTCGGTCGCGTAAGCCGCGTCCAGATTGCCGGTTGGCTCGTCGGCGAGAAGTATGGTCGGACGATTGACAATGGCCCGCGCAATGCACAGGCGCTGCTGCTCACCTCCGGACAGCGTAATCGGATAGGTCTTCTCCTTGTCAAGAAGCCCTACCTTGTCTAGCGCCGCGCGCACACGTTTTGCGCTGTCCTGGCGCCCATAGCCGGTGATTTGCAGGGGCAGAAGCACATTTTCAAAAACCGTGCGCTCGAATAACAGTTTGTGGTCTTGGAACACGAGGCCAAAATTGCGGCGCAGATAAGGAATTGCGGAAGGGCGCATTTTACTGATATTTTGCCCATTGACGATTATGCTGCCGCGGGTGGGACGCTCTATGGCGGCAATTAATTTGAGCAGGGTGCTTTTGCCGGCGCCGGAATGTCCGGTTATCGCAATTACCTCACCCGGCTCTATAGTGAAAGAAACGTTTTTCAGGGCGTCATAGCCGCCTGGATAGCGCTTGCAGACCTGGCTCAGGCTAATCATGCAAACACAGCCTCAACAAACTCCGCGGCATCAAAAGGACGCAAATCTTCGAGTTTCTCGCCGATACCGATAAATCGCACCGGAACCGGCCGGGTTCTGGCGATAGCGGCTATTGCCCCGCCCTTGGCGGTGCCATCTAGCTTGGTAACAATAAGCCCGGTCAAACCCAAGGCATCGTCAAATGCTTTGACCTGATCCACTGCGTATTGGCCGGTGTTGGCATCGAGTACCAGAAGGATTTCGTGCGGTGCCGAGGGTTCCGCCTTGGCGATGACGCGTTTTACTTTCTTGATTTCTTCCATCAGATGCAGTTGCGTGGGAAGCCGACCCGCGGTATCGGCCAGCACGATGTCGGTCGAGCGCGCCTTCGCGGCATGAATGGCATCGAAAATCACCGCCGCGGGATCTCCGCTTTCCTGCGCGATCACCGTGACATTGTTGCGATCGCCCCAAGTCTGCAACTGTTCACGCGCTGCGGCACGGAAGGTATCGCCCGCCGCAAGCAAAACCGATTTTCCCTGTTTTTGAAAATATCTTGCAAGTTTGCCGATGCAGGTGGTCTTGCCGCTGCCGTTTACCCCGGCCAGCATGATAATGAACGGCCGCCTGCTGCCCGTATCAACGGGTTTGACCAGCGGCGTGAGCAAGTCCAGCAAGGACTGCCGCAACACACTTTGCAGTTCCGTTGCTTGTTGCAGGTTTTCACGTTTCGCGCGCACGCGCAATGTTTCGAGCAAATATTCGGTGGCGGCCACCCCAACGTCAGCGCTGAGCAGCGTGTTTTCCAGTTCCTGATACAACTTCTCGTCAATCTTGCCGCCGCCCAACAGGCGTGAAAATTGGTCGCCCAACTGGTTGCGGGTCCGGGTCAGGCTTAGTTTTACCCGCGCGGCCCAATTTGCTGAGTCGTCGCCGAGCGTGCTCTGGTCTTGCTTTAAGAAACTAAACATAGGAACGTGATGTCACAAAATCCGTGTCGGGAACCTCTGATTAAGTTCTCTGCAGATTGCGTTGCCGGCAAAATGCGGATGGATGCGAGGCGCGCGACGAAGGTCGTAGCTTGCACTACGAAGCCAAGGAGCGCAACGACGCAGACGCCGTATTTTGCCGCAACCCGGGGGACGGAGCGATCCGGTCGCATGACTTTGTTGTTCGTCGCTGGTTTGGCCTCCACCAAACGGCACTCCTCACGCCTCGCTCTGCACCCCGATTGCAAACCGTCGCAATCGAGTAGGATTTAATCAGAGGTTTCTTAACTTGCGGGTATAATTCTATTCCCAAATGGTCAAACTCAGGCTAAAAAGATGACCACAGTTTCCAGATTTCTTACTACACCGAGCATTCTTTTCATCGTCATTCTATCCGGTCTGTTTTCGGAGGCTGCATGTGCCTCGACCAGTGAGCATACGCTTGGTAATGGGCTTAAAGTAATTGTCAAAGAAGACCACCGCGCGCCTGTAGTTGTGTCGATGGTGTGGTACAAGGTTGGAAGCTTGGACGAAGAGAACGGCACGACCGGCATTTCGCATGTGTTGGAGCACATGATGTTCAAGGGCACGAAAAAGGTGCCAGAAGGAGAATTTTCCAAAATCATCGCCCAAGCCGGCGGACGCGAGAACGCGTTTACCACTAAGGACTTCACGGCTTTTTTCCAGCTGTTGCACAAGTCAAAGCTCCCGCTGGCAATGAAGCTGGAAGCGGACCGCATGCAAAACCTGAATTTTTCAAGGGATGGCTTTGCTAAAGAGATCAAAGTAGTCATGGAAGAACGGCGCTGGCGTACCGACGATAACCCGCAGGCGCTAGTTTACGAGCAATTGCTGGCATCGGCTTTCGCAGTGAACCCTTACCGCAGGCCGGTCATAGGCTGGATGAACGACTTGGTAAATATGCGTGCCGAAGATGTGGAACACTGGTACCGC
>DASPRE010000106.1:0-11923 GCA_035624615.1 Burkholderiales bacterium
AGGTTATCACTCTCAAGTACCGCACCGCGCGGGACGTGTTGCCGGTGGTGCAACCGTTTGTGAACCAGGCGGGCGGCACGGTTACCGGCACGCAGAATCAGCTCATTGTACGGACCACGCGCGCAAATCTTGCCGAAGTCAAGCAAATGCTCGCCAGCATTGATACTCTTCCGCGCCGCCTGCTGGTTTCGGTGAAGCAGGACAATGGATTATCGGCAATACAACGCTCGGCTGAGTTATCGGGTAACGCGGCCAGCGGAAACGCGCGGATCGTTGTACCGCCCACCAATCGCAATAGCCGCGGCTTAGTCGTCGAACGGCAGCAGAGCGGAAATAGCGTGCGCGCCGAGGTACAAGGCAGCGTAACCGGCGGCAACGAGAATAGTGTGCAGCAATTACAAGTGCTGGACGGCAGTGAGGCGTTCATCCGGGTCGGGCAATCTGTTCCTATGGCACAGGAAACTATTATCCAAACGCCGCAAGGGCCGCGGGTGGTACAAAATACTCAGTACCAGGACATCGCATCGGGCTTTTATGTTAAGCCGCACGTTTCCGGCGAACAGGTGACCCTGGAAGTGAGCCCGCAACGCGAACAACTCGCGCCGGATGGAAGTATAAACACCCAGAGGATTGCGACCATAGTCTCCGGGAGATTGGGCGAGTGGATCGAGCTGGGAGGAGTTGCCCAAAGCCAAATTCAGCAAAATTCTGGAATCGCTGCGAGCGATTTAGAGCGCAATACCACCCAGAACAGAATCCAGATTAAAGTCGAAGAGATCCGATAGGTAACGAATGGCACGAGACCGTATCCGATTTTTCGCTCACTATACTAATCGCACCAGTGTTTTTTGCGAAGCTTCATAAGCGCCAAATTAACTTTTGACCAATCAATATGCGAAATACGTTTCTTACATGAATGGAGTGAAAAAGCTTTCGGGAGCGGCATTGGCCATTGCTGCCGCTGCACTGTTTGTCTCAGGCTGCACGACCGGCGAGTCGTTCTATGCGCGAACTGGTCAGGTAAAGTGCCAGGGTGTGAATGGCTGCAAAGGCCAAAGCGACTGCAAGACCGCAAACAACGACTGCAAAGGAAAAAACAGCTGCAGAGGTCAGGGAATTCTGATCATGGGACCTTTCGATTGCTGGAAGAACCAGATGCCACAATTCAAGCCATATCCCTAGACCAGACTCCCTCCTGTGTTCAGGTGTATTTTAATCTAAGCACACATCACGCATGTGGAATTGCGCCAGTTAATCGCCGAAGAGGTTTATCGTTGCTTGTAGCCGTAACACCAGCGGTTGGCGGAATTTCCGATATTGCGGACAGTGTGGCTGGCGCCGGCGGGAATTAGAATTTCCTCGCCAATTTTGGGACGAAAGGTCTTTCCCAGGAATGAAAGCTCTATTTCGCCTTCAACCAGCATCAACAGCTCGTCAACACCATGGATGTAGTTTTCCCAGATTTGCCCAGGCGGGTCGTTCCAGATGCCGAAACTGAATCCGCGGCGCTCCCAACCCGTTTTTACTTTGTGCTCGTCCACGTTTCGCCACTCTTCTAGGATTTCGGTGATGTTACACGTCAAACTGCCCAAATTCTTTGGCGGCAGGCGCAGGTTGAATCGGGTGCGTAGCAAACGTGATATTGTTTTTCCCTTTATTTTTTACTGAGTACATCATCTGGTCGACCAAGTTAAGCGCCTCGTTTACGGAGACGGGTGCTCTGGTGAACGTCAGTACGCCGATGCTGAACGTCACAGGCCAATTATTATTTTGCATGTCTTCCAAAAGTTTACTATGCATTTTGGAAATGACTGCTTTGGCTAAGCTCGATCCGATCTCGGGTAGAAATATCGCAAACTCATCGCCGCCGATTCGCGCGACGATATCCGTATTGCGCAGGTGTCGCTGCATGCAATCCGCAACCGCATGGAGGACCCTATCACCCACAACGTGTCCCAACGAATCGTTAACGGTCTTGAAATTGTCTAGGTCAATATAGGCGGTGGTAAAGGGATTTCGGGACCGGAAAGAACGGTTGATTTCCCTTTGCGCCAAATCGTGAAAGTAACGCGTATTCGGAAGGCCGGTTACGTAGTCAATGCGGGCAATGTTTTTTTCTTGTTCCAAGGTTTTAATCAGTTTCAAAGAGGCAACCGTAAGTACAAAGAACCCCAATCGTATTGCGCTGTTCCAAAGATAAATGAAAGGGTACGAGTGCACCGCGCCCGACGAAATATCTGCAGTCAACCATATAATGGCGCCTGAGATGGCGAATATCACTCCAAGCCTGGCGGTTGTATACCAGGTAACCAGCGCAATGGGAATTAAATAAAACAGGGAGAGGGAAACTTCAAACCCTGTCCAGTAGTCAACAATGCCGACAAGACAGAGAAGCCCAATTCCGATAGTGACCCAGAAAAACCTGGTTTGCCTTTCCAGGGCCGAGTTCATTTTCAGCGCTACGCTCTTCATTTCGGCTCGAATCTCTGAAAGGCCCAATAGCATGATGAACAACCTGTTGCCAGCTTGCTTTATGACGGCGTATAGCGGTGGCGCCCCACCCGCCTTATCGCTATGTCCGAACAGATTATCCAGGACCAAAATGTCAGAGCGGCCAGCGATCCTGGGTCAATCGGGTTCGAATTGGGGTCGGGCCACAATTCGAGCCCGGCTAGCACAGCGGTGCCAACATGAAGGCCCGAGCCGCAGATAAGCAATCCAAGACCAACCTGCAGAAGTTTTGAGTGTGGATAATCACCCATGGAAATTTATTCTCTGCAATCGCGACCTGTCAAATATATTCTTTTCCGGCTACTTGTAGGCTACGCCAGCGCTAGCCGGGCCCGTCAGCGGGATGATCTCGGTTTTACGGAAACCGACACTGCGGCACCATCTGAAGAAATCGGCTGCGGTAAAGTCGAAGGCATCCCCAAACTCGATTAGCATGTTGAGCGACATCATCAGCCCAAACGTATTTTCGCGCCGCGCGTCGTCGATTAGATTCTCTATCACGGCAAAAGCTCCACCGGGTGGCAAGGCGTCATAGGCGGCCCGAATAAGCTGCATTTTCTTCTCCAGATTCCAGTCGTGCAGTATCATTCCCATAGTAATCACATCGGCCCGGGGTAGCTGTTCCGAGAAAATATCCACGGTCTTTACGGAGATTCGATCTGAAAGCCCAGAGGCAGCAATCTGCCGTTGTGCAATCGGAGTCACCTCCGGAAGATCCACCGTCGTACAGCGCAGATGCGGGTGTTGCTTCGCTACGATAATGGACAGCCTGCCCGTCGCTCCGCCAATATCGCAAAGCGTGCGGTAGCGGGAGAAGTTGAATTTCTGCGCAAAGGCGCGGAAATTCGCGGTGGAAACTCCGCTCATCGCGTTCATGAACTGTTCCAGTCGCTTGGGATCGCTGTAAAGGTTTTTGAACATAGGCTCCCCCGTATGTTTGATTTCATTCTGGGGCTTGCCCGTCTTGAGCGCTTCAGTGAGATCTCCCCAAAACCGGTAGAGGCGGGCATTCGCCATTTCCAGAATGCCTCCCATGTATTCAGGGCTGTTGCGGTTGAGAAAAAGCTGAGTTTCCTCGGTGTTGCTGTAAAGTGCCCTAGGGCCATCGCCGTCGCGGTCAAGAAGATGGAGAGCGACTAGTGCATCCAAAAAATCGGGAACCGCTCTGGGATGCAACCCTAGCGCATCCCGCAGCTTTTCGGCGGTCATGGATTTGTTGTTCAGTTCAGTGAAAAGTCCGAGTTCCACGGCCGATAGCAGGGTCTTGGCCGGCCAGAAACCCATGCCAACTTCCATGATTGTCGCTGTAGACGGGATTTTCTCAGTAGATTTCATGCAGAACCTTTCTTCTTATTGCGGGTTGGTCGGAGAGGGCTCCTAGCTTTGGCGTTCCACGGTTCAGAATACGGCGTGCCAACTTTGCGTCAGACATTGCGCTCCGCCAGGGCAATTTCCTTTACCGATGCACGAATCAGTTTCTTCGCTGCGCGCATCTCGCTCCGGTGGCCGCGGCGGTCTTCAAGCGCGAATCGCTTCTTCTTCGAAACAGAGCCGAAGCTCTGCGTCCACTTGCCGTTCTTGAAAATAATCTGGTAACCGCCGGAAAGAATCTGGAACGGTTTATTGACTTTCTTGAGACGATCGAACTGCACCGAGCCGGGCTTGTGGAAAACTTCGAAATAGGAGGGATAGACGAAATCAGTCATCGGGATGCCATTGACCGGGAAGCTCAAGGCTTCGACTGGATCCGCGCTTTCATATGCGTAGATGGTTTTTGGATCAGG
Source organism: Burkholderiales bacterium (assembly GCA_035624615.1). Lineage (GTDB taxonomy): Bacteria > Pseudomonadota > Gammaproteobacteria > Burkholderiales > JAHFRG01 > JAHFRG01. Next base: position 4,296 of record DASPRE010000106.1, read on the forward strand.
GCCAGTGGTCATCAGGTTGATTGCGGGATCCACCAGCATCTCGACCAGCTCATGGGACGCCGACACGCTCACCAGATCATTATTTTGCAGTGTCGTCTTGACAAACACCTTGGCCTGGGGCAGCCCATCGGGAGTGAGATCATGGTAAGCGAGCGCGCCAGGCTGATCGGCATCGTCGAGGAAAACCATTGCCCAGGCGCCTTTCACAAAACCTTTTGACTTGACCAGCTTCGCAGGCGTGCCCCACACTGGCACCACATATTTGTCCACAAACACCTGCATGGCAGCGATCAAGGCGTCGAAGTTGACTCCGAGCGCAACCGTTGCCTTGTTAAAGCACGCGATTTTGGGAGTGCCGCCTTGGTTAAATGCGCCGAATGTTGGTCTCGCAGTCCTCATATCGCCTCCTTGGATCAACATAAAGCTGCGATAGCCGCTTGATAGGTCAAAGCCGCTTCACGCGAGTTGGCTGTCGTCACATTCAAATTGCGCAAAATCCCGTCGTGAAGGCCATAAATCCAACCATGCACTGCCAGTTCCTGCCCTCGCGTCCAGGCATCCTGCACTATCGTGGTCTGACACACATTCGTGACCTGCTCGACGACGTTGAGTTCGCACAGCCGATCGCAGCGCGCCGAATCATCTGGGAGGCTGCGCAGCCGCGTTTCATGCTTCTGCAGTACATCCTGAATGTGGCGCAGCCAATTGTCGATCAAGCCCAGACGTTCACGACGCAGGGCTGCCCGCACGCCACTGCAACCATAGTGCCCGCAGACAATTATGTGCTTCACCTTGAGGACATCCACCGCGAATTGCATCACCGAAAGACAATTGAGGTCGGTATGCACGACGATATTGGCAACGTTGCGGTGGACAAATAATTCTCCCGGGAGGAGCCCGACAATTTCATTGGCGGGCACGCGGCTGTCGGAGCATCCAATCCACAGATAGGCAGGAGACTGCTGATGCGAAAGCTTGACAAAGAATTCGGGGTCGCGCTGCCTGATGCGGCCAGCCCACGCAATGTTGTTCTGAAAGAGATGATTCAGTGTACCCATGAATTCGCTGAATGGCGAATTGGATGCGAGCCCCAGCGATCATTCCCCAATAAATAATTGAACGGCATCATAGGCAGCAGCATTTTCAAATAATCTCCAAGAGAATGACAAATAGCCAAAACGCCGGCAGTTCTCCTTTGATCACTCTTGACTTAACCTGCTCAGAGGTTGATCAATTTGCGCCGGAGTCAAGACCAATAAGCAAATTACGCCTAAAAATAATACAAAGGCCGAATTCTAACCATAATGGCCTTGCGGCGTTCCGTCGGGGCTAATCATCTTCCTTTTCCCGTTTTAAGCGGAACCGCTGCACTGACGCCTTGCAAAAAACGCTTTCTATCGTTCTCGCTTTTCAGGTGCTCCGCGAGCATCGAGTAAAAGTTTTTACGCCCGGCGGCCCCGGTTACTGCCTTCTTTACTACGATCCGGGCGATTGGTCCCAGGTAGGTGGCCAGCTGATGCGTAGCCTGATCGATTTCCTGCTGTGTGAGCCAACCTGCCGAGCTGGCCCGCTGGTCGCTTGCGATTTGCGGTTTCTCCGGGGGTGTGCCCTCGAGCCGGTCTCTCGCTGCAAGAAAATCCGTCTTATCCTGCGGAGTACTAAGCTCTTCGGCCAATAGCGAGTACAGGGCGTCAAGCTCAGTAGTGGAGGTGGCGACTCTCTTTACGATAACTCTCGCCACCGGTCCAAGGTATCGAGTGAGTTGCTGTTCGATTTGCTTCAGTAGGTCAGCATTCCAGCCTGCGGGCGGAACGGACGCGCGCTCAGGTACCGGATCGGTTTGCGACGGGTAGGATTGCGGAGCATCCGCAACAGCGGAGGCCGGGCCGACCTCAACGAGGATGGCTTTCGCGGAAACGGCCGGACTAACCGGCGCGGCATAAGCATCTTGAACCGATTCCAGAAATTCCTGTGCGGTCGGATATCGGTCCTCAGGCGCCTTCGCCAACGCCTTGGCCACTACGCCATCAAATTTCGTCGACTCCAGCTCGGGAACGAGCTTGGAGGGTTCGACGTGGGGTTCGAAGCAGATCTTGTATGCGACTGTCTCGACACCTCCGGTAAACGGCTTGACACCGGTGAGAAGCTGGTAGAGCACAACTCCGGCCGAAAAGATGTCAGCACGCCGGTCCACGCTGGTCCCGGTGTACAACTCGGGCGCCATGTAGCCGGGCGTCCCCATCATCGCACCGGCCTGTGTCAGATTCGACGAGTCAAGATGGGCGATACCGAAATCGGCTACCTTCAGCTTGCCGTTGCTTGTGAGGATGATATTTGCCGGCTTGATGTCCCGGTGCACCACGCCTGCGTCATGCGCGTAGGCAAGCGCATCGAGAAGCCGAGTCATGATGCTGACGGTGTCGCTCAATTCGAAACGAGCGCCTCGCTGAAAATACTCACGCAGGCCCTTGCCCTGGACGTACTCCATGGCAATATAAGCAACCGCGTCTTCTTCACCGTATTCGTAAATCGCAACGATCCCCGGGTGGCTGAGCTGGCCTGCTGCCTGCGCCTCGTTCTTGAAACGGGCAATCAAAGTGGCCGCCTCGTCGTCCTCGATAAACTCCTTGCGGATGACTTTGAGTGCGACGGTGCGCCGAATGTGTGGGTCGAATGCCTTGTAAACAACTCCCATTGCGCCCTTGCCGAGCACTTCCTGTATCGAGTACTTGCCTAGGCGTTCCGGGAGCATAATGATAATTGACGAGCGCGTCCGGTAATGCGCGAGGTTAGAGAGCTCATACCGGCTTGAACACCATCCAATACAGGTTGGCTAACGGGATAATTGTGGCCAGTGTCCCAAAAATCATCCAGACTCGTCCGAGCCTCCAATACTTATCCGGAATCTCTCCACTGTTGGCAAACTGACGCGCAACTTTTGCCTGCACGGTTTGCACCGGAATCAAAATCGCTCCCCAGATTATGCCGGAAATAATTAAAAGCCAGAACCCCCATGACAGCCACTTGGTATTTAGGAAATCCATGTTGTGGAGCATGGCATTTCCCAAGCCCGTCGCGAGGATGAGAGCGACGCCCCCGCCAGTGAAAATATAATCGGTAAGCGTCACTTGCCGCTGTGCAAAAGCGATGACTGTTGGATTCCGTGTGCGGTCTGCCATGACCTTCCACCAACCCGTAACGATAATGTTTCCCAAGAACATCACGGCACCAAGAATATGCAGACTTTTTAGAATTAAATAAGAATTGTCCATTTTGTTTTGTACCCCCGTAAAACCGGGTAAACCATATGGCACCGTTTTGTCGGAAAGATATTCCACGTGCCGCCAGGCCGAAAGCCAGTTTTTCGCGCGTTCATCTCTCCAACTTGCGGTTTGCATGATAAGAACTTGATTTGAGATTTAATCGATAATCTGGCACTCTATTTCGCAAGTTCTCGCTAATAAATTCTAACCTTATTAAGAATGAAAAACTACATGCCCCGGAACCGGTGGCAAGAGCATTGAACCCGTTTATAATTGAGCGGAGAGCGGAATCAATTTCCGCGTCATCTGGTTGGCTGGTATTCTAGATCCAATATTTTCCGAGAACGGTCCGTTTACACCGGCAGTACGCGATTTCCGGGTACGCAAGGGGCAGCTCGAAATGGCGAACGCGGTCGCGGAAGCGCTCGAACACAGCTCAGTGCTGATCGCAGAAGCCGGCACCGGCACCGGCAAGACCTTTGCATACCTGGCACCAGCGATGCTTTCGGGTGGCAAGGTGATTATTTCGACCGGCACCAAGACGCTTCAGGACCAGTTGTTCAACCGCGATATTCCAACGGTGCGCGCCGCGCTCAAGTTACCGGTGACCGTGGCGCTGCTCAAAGGCCGCGCCAATTACATCTGCCACTACCGACTGAATCAGGCGTTGAGCGAAGGCAGGTTTGGCAGCCGCGAAGATGGCGTTTATTTAGCGTTCATTGCGCAATACGCGCAAACTTCTTTATCAGGCGACAAGAGCGGTTTAGGCGATGTTCCCGAAAACGCCGGCATCTGGCCGCACGTCACCTCTACAAGGGAGAACTGCCTCGGTCAGGAATGTCCCAACTATCAAGAATGCTTTGTGATGAAAGCGCGCAGGGAAGCGCAGCAGGCGGACGTGGTAGTGGTAAATCACCATTTGTTTTTTGCCGATGTCATGCTGCGTGACGAAGGCGTGACAGAACTGCTGCCTGCGTGCAATACGGTAATTTTCGACGAAGCGCACCAACTGCCTGAAACGGCCAGCCTGTTCCTTGGCGAGAGCATCAGCACCGGGCAGATCCTAGAGCTGGCGCACGATTCAAGAACCGAAGCGCTGGCCAATGCGCCCGAGGTTACGGCATTGCTGGAGGCGGCTACCGCTCTGGATAAAGCAGCCCGCGATTTGCGGTTGACTGTGAACGAAGACAACGCGCGTTTGGCACAGAAATCATTGCAGGGCACTTCCGGGTTCAATGCGGCGCTCGACGCGTTAAGCAAAAAACTCCAGTCCTTGGCTGAATTGCTGTCGAGCCACGCGGAACGTGCTGAAGGATTGCGTAATTGCTGGCGGCGTTCTCTTGAGATACAGGAAAAAATACAGCGCTGGAAAAGCGCGGACCCCGGGCAGGTATACTGGGCGGAGACGTTCAGCCAAGCGCTGTACCTTAACTGCACGCCTTTGTCCATTGCCGAAATATTCCGCAGACAAATCGAGGGAAGTAAGCGAGCCTTGATTTTTACTTCTGCCACGCTCTCAGTGAATGGGAATTTCCAGCATTACCAGGAACAAATGGGTTTGCAGGACGCAAAGGCTGCTTCATGGGACAGTCCCTATGATTATGCTAAACAAGCCCTGCTGTACTTGCCGGAAGGCTTACCCGAAGATCCTAATCGCAGCGATTACACTGAGGCGGTTATTCATGCCGCGCTGCCGCTGCTGCGTGCGAACCATGGCCGCGCCTTTTTATTATTCACCACCCTGCGTGCCATGCGGGAAGCGCAGGCGCTACTGAAACAGGCATTTGAAAAACACCAACTGCCTTATCCTTTGCTGGCCCAAGGGGAAAGCTCGCGCAGCGAGCTATTGGAGCGTTTTCGCAGATTGGGCAATGCCGTGCTGGTCGGTAGCCAGTCATTCTGGGAAGGAGTCGATGTGCGCGGGCCCTCGCTTTCGCTGGTGGTGATTGATAAACTACCGTTCGCGCCACCGGATGACCCGGTGCTTGCTGCGCGTATCGAGCAGATCAACCGACAGGGGCGCAATGCGTTCATGGAATATCAATTACCGCAGGCAGTGATAACGTTGAAGCAGGGAGCGGGACGTCTGATTCGCGACGAAAACGATCATGGTGTATTGATGATTTGCGATCCACGCTTGCTCTCCAAGGCTTACGGCCGGAAGGTCTGGCAAAGTCTGCCGCCTATGCGGCAGACCCGGGACCTGTCCGAAGCGGAAATATTCATCAAAGAATGTCACACAGCTTTGGAAAGGGAGAATGTGAAATGAGAATACTGAATCAGTTCCTGCTAACGCTGGCATCGATCTGCACCACGCTGCTTTGGTGCGTTGGGGCTCAGGCTCAAGGCTATAGTTGCGAGAAGCAGCCCAACAGCGATTGCCGCAATGCGGACTTAAGAGGGGCCAATCTGCAATATGGGCAGCTCTACGAATCGAACTTTGAAGGTGCGAACCTGGAAAAAGCAAATATGCAGAATGCGTTTCTTTACAATTCCATCCTGCGTGGCGCAAACCTACAAGGCGCCAATTTGACAGCTGCCCACCTCTCGCACGCTGTTCTAAAGCGTGCCAACCTGACCGGGGCCAATTTATCTCATGCCAACCTACTGGGTGCCGACCTGGAAGGTGCGGACCTGCAGGGCGCCAATTTGGTGAGAGCCAATCTCAAGGGGGCGATTCTTACGGGAGCGAATTTGACCTCGGCGAATTTAAAGGGCGCGAATCTGGAAGACGCGGATTTGCAGGACGCCAAACTGCAAGGCGCTAATTTCCAAGGGGCGAATACCGAAAGTTGCACGGGTTGCCCCGGCCCAGCGGGGCGCTGAAAACTTCCTCGATCTCTTTTTCCTGCGATCTTGCAGGCATTTCAGTTACCTGGGCATCCGTGAAGTCGTTCGTTTCCGGGAACACGAAACACCTGCACAACCGCGACAAAACTCAATCGGTCATGGGGATTTTTTGTCTTCCGTGGGCTTTTCTGAATCCGCGTGAGGCGTCCCTGATTTGGAAGGCTCCTCTGTAGAGGAAGGCTTTTGCGCAGCGGCACCGAAGTCGGGGAATCCAAAATTACCGAACAGGTTCCGCGTCTGCTTTTGCAACTGGCTTTGCATGTCCAAAAACATGTTTGCGCTTTGCTCGAGATAACTTGCCAACAATCCCTGCATCGCGGGTCCCTGGAATTTGAGAAATTGAGCCCAGGTGTCGGCATTGAGCATCGGATTGTCGCCGTACATGCTGCGCGATTGTTCCTGCAGGCGATGTTGCATCTCGATAAATGTCTGTATGTTTTTTTCTAGGTAGCTGCCCATCATTCCCTGCATTGCATGCCCGTAAAAGCGAATGATTTGCGACAACATGTCGCTGGAAAACATCGGCACGCCGGCGTTTTCTTCCTCGAGAATAATTTGCAGCAGGATGCTGCGAGTCAGGTCTTCATTAGTTTTGGCGTCAACCACGCGAAACTCCACATGCTTGAGCACCAGTCCCTTGACATCATTCAAAGTGATATAGGTGCTGGTAGCCGTATCGTACAGCCGCCGATTCGGATATTTTTTAATAAGTCTCGGGGTCTCGCTCATGTTGCAAACTCCTTCAGATTGTGCAGCCTTTACTGGCCTTCTTTATGTTCACCGCAATATTTCTAGTGGACATTTTAACCGCATGATTCAGAATAAAAAATAGATTCGGCCAGAAAGCCGCGAAAATAACTGTGATGCGTTGCAACAAAATCTGTTGACAAGTCTCGGTTCGGCCTCTAGAATTATTATTGCTGCATTGCAGCAGCGACAATGATGACTGCCATGAATTTTTATAAAGGATTTCCACCATGTTTGAGGGCCCTTATCCGCAACTTAACAAAGCCAGCTTAGAGAATGCGCTGCGTTTCACAAAAGTCGCTATGGAAACTGCGGAACGTTTAGTGAAGCTGCAACTTGAAGCTGCCAGGCAAGCAGTCGAAGAGAATGCCAGGGACGCAAGATCATTGAGCGAGGTGAAAAACCTTGAGGAAGTAATAGCGTTGCGAGGAAAACTGGCTGAATCAGGCGTGGAGAAAGCGCTGAACTTCTCGCGCAGGGTTTACGAAGTAGCTTCACAGGCACAAGCCGAATTTACCAAGCTGTTTGAAGAGAGTCTTTCCGCATACACCCAGGATCTAACGAACGTAATCGAGAAAGCCACGAAATCAGCGCCCGCCGGTTCAGATCTGGCAGTTGCCGCCCTCAAATCGACGATTGCCGCGACCCAAGCCGCGGTTGACGGCATGACCAAAGCCGCTAGGGACGTTTCGGAGCTTGCGGACTCGGGTATCAAGGCCCTTCGTCCAGCACCCGGCAAAGTAAAAGGCGGCTCGAAAAAAAGCCGTT
>DASPRE010000107.1:0-8645 GCA_035624615.1 Burkholderiales bacterium
TTCTTCGGCAGCTCTTCAATCATCAGCTTACTCGCCTGCGAAATCCTCGCTGCTCGATGCCGCATTCATGCGCATCTGCATGATCATTGATGCCCGCAAATTTCGTAGCTACTGCGTTGGTGTGTCCAGCGCGGCGGCAACTGCCCGCTGCACAACCTCCCGATCGGCGACGCTCAGTTGCTCCGGTCCGATATGGTAGGTCACCTTGTTGATGGTGCCGGTGAACTTGAAAGGCGGCTTGTAGCTGTCATCCACCGGCGTGCGCGTATCCATCCCGATGTCGAGCGATTCGTCAAGTGCCATGATGAACGGGATCGTGTGATCCATCTTCTGCTGCGCCAGCACTCTGCCGTCCACTGACAGCACCCCGGTCCCGCTCTTGCCGAAGCCGGGCCCATCGTACTTGAAGTCGAATGCGATGGTGTGCTTGCCGGGCTTTAGTGACCTGCCCAGCCAGTCCTCGGCGCCCACACCGCCTTCCCACCGATAGCGCTTAAGGTCGAGCAAATTGTAGACGAAGACCGGCTTGCCCTTAAGCAGATAGAGACCATAGCCCCCGAAGCGTCCCCCCATCGTTGCGATCATTCCTTGAGCGCCCGCCTTGGGCACCGTGATCTCGGCGCTGATCGTGTAGTCCCGGTTCAAGAGGCTCGGCGCATTGGCGACCGGAATTCCGACATTGACACCTCGGTAGGTGAACGTCGTCCGCCCAGCGGTCGCACTGGGACGCGGTGTGAGGAGGCGGGGGAGAACCGAATTGTCCAGCGGGAAGACTTGATATTTGTTCGCCTCCGCTACGAACAGCGCCTGCAGTTCCTTCAGCTTGTCGGGATACTTGGCCGCGAGGTCGTTGTTCTGCGAGTAGTCTTCGGCGATGTTGTAAAGCTCCCACTTGTAGTCCAGCACGTCCGGCAGCTTGGCCGTGCCGAGGAGCCAGGGCGGGGCGGGGGGTGTCGTGCAGGCATACCAGCCATCGTGGTAGATGCCGCGGTTCGCGAACATCTCGAAGTATTGGGTGGTGCGCTTCGATGGTGCATTGGTGTTCGCCTTGTCGAACGTGTACACCATGCTAACGCCTTCGATCGGCTTCTGCTTGATGCCATCCACCGTGTCCGGCGCCTGGATGCCCGCCGCTTCCAGGATCGTCGGCACGATGTCGATCATATGATGGAACTGGCTACGGATGCCGCCCGGGTCGTTGATGTGGCCGGGCCACGAGATGACCATGCCCTGCCGCGTGCCGCCGAAATGCGATGCCACCTGCTTTACCCACTTGAATGGGGTATCGAATGCCCAGGCCCACGGAACCGCCATGTGCGGATACGTCTTGTCCGAACCCCAGGACTCGTAATAGCGCAGCAGCTCGACCTCGGGCAGATGTAGCACGCCGTTGTAGACAATCATGTTGTTGAACGCCCCCTGCATCGAGCCTTCGGAGCTCGTGCCGTTGTCACCGCTGATGTAGATGATGAGAGTGTTGTCGAGCTTGCCCATGTCCTCAACCGCCTGGATCACGCGGCCAATCTCGTGGTCGGTATAGGCGGCGTAGGCGGCGAACACCTCGGCTTCGCGCGCGTACAACTTTTTCTGCAGGAACGAGAGCGAGTCCCAGTGCGGCAGTTCATCCGGCCACGGGGTAAGCTGGGTGTTCGGCGGGATTACGCCGAGGCGCTTCTGGTTGGCGAAGATCTGCTCGCGCAACTTTTCCCAGCCCATGTCGAACTTGCCCTTGAACTTCGCGATCCACTCCTTGGTCGGCTGATGCGGTGAGTGTGTCGCGCCGGGCACGTAGTAGACGAAGAACGGCTTTTCTGGGGCCGATGCATTGAGCTCTTTCATGTAGCGGATCGCATCATCCGCCATGTCGGTGATCAGGTTGTAGCCGGGCTTGCCGATCCACGGATAGACGGGCGTGTGGTCGCGGAAGAGGTAGGGCGTCCACTGGTCGGACTCGCCGCCCATGAACCCGTAGAAATACTGGAAGCCCATGCCGCTCGGCCACTGGTCGAATGGCCCCGCCGCGCTGTACAGGAAGTCGGGCGTGTTATGGTTCTTGCCGAACCACGCGGTGGAGTAGCCGTGGTCCGAGAGGATTCTGCCGATGCTCGCGCTCTCGGGACCGATGATTGAGTCGTAACCCGGGTACCCGGTGGCAAATTCACTAACCTGGCCGAAACCGACTGAATGATGATTGCGGCCGGTGATAATCGCCGCGCGAGTGGGAGAGCACAGCGCCGTCGAGTGGAACTGGGTGTAGCGCAGCCCGACCTTGGCAAGTTGGTCCATCGTGGGCGTGGGGATGACTCCGCCAAAGGTGCTATAAACGCCGTAACCCTGGTCGTCAGTCATGATCAATAGTACGTTGGGCGCACCCTTGGGAGGCACCACTGTCGGTGGCCACCAGGGCTTTGAGGTCTTGGCATCCTCCGTGATCACGCCGCCGAACTTGGGCGGGGGTGGCGGCAACTGCTTGCCGTCGATCGTGATCGTGGCGCTTGGCGAGCCGGGTACTCCCGTAATTTGCTGCGCCATAGCCGGAGCAGTTGACAGCATTATTGCCGCGCCAACGGCGCACGCGCAGAACAGCGTGTTTCGTTTCATTGTTTTTTCCTTTCGGGGAGTGTTGATGGTTATCGTACCGGCTTCAACGTTCAAAATACTTCCGTACTGTGTTAGGCAGGTCAAACGCATTATAAATAATTTGGTTTGCACAAATTTGATTTATGTCAAACACAATCAATTTATTTTTTGCATGCGCAAGCAAAGTAATTTATGATTTTTGCCTGCAAAGGGGATAACAATCTTACAAAGTTCTTCAGTAGGCCACCGGTCTTAAGCAATCGTATTCGCTATATTTTGCGCGGGGAGGATTTTTTGTCCTTTATATAAAAGGCATTGCAAAAAACTCAGTTGCTGGTTAAAGCGAGCTTGCAATGCCATCGAAGTCAACTGAGCAAACGAGCCGGGATTCCGGCAACAAGGAAGGAGCAAGTGTGAAAACGGACGAAGATCGCGGCGCTGATCCCGCGCACCTCGAACTTGATCGGACAGGATGACGGGATCGAGATCCACGGCGGAAGTCCTCGGCTTTATTCCTCGCCGATCGCCTCCTTCGTAAAGCGACTTCCGCTTATGTTGAAAATTGAGATATCATGCGCGGCTAGACGCACCGTAAGGAGCAATAACGAAGGCAGCAAAGATGACGGCAGACTGAAGCACAGCATGTACGCTTCGGTGCACAGTCCAAAGCCACGGCGTTTTTTGCTCTCGCACGGGCCAGTTTACTTCGATCGATTTCATTTCGGTCAACTCTTGTTGAATGGTCTCTATGCCGACTCGATATTTCGCGAACAACCGAATACGAGCATCCCAGCTCTCGATTGCTGCGGTTTTTGTCCTATTCGCAATCTCGGCAAGCGAATGGGAGCAAACGGTCATGGGATCGGCTCTTTTCGCGATCGGAACGTTTTTCGTGGGCATTGCGACGATCGGCCGCTGTTGGAGTTTGCTTTACGTCGCCGGATACAAGAATGACACTCTGATCACTGTCGGCCCGTATTCGATCACGCGAAACCCGCTCTACTTCTTCACCTTGGTCGGGGCAATTGGGGTCGCGCTTGTCACGCGGACTTTCACGTTTGTAGCGCTGGGTGCGCTCTGGTTCTGGGTGTTTTATCCGGGCGTCCTGCGCGCGGAAGAGCAGAGGCTTGCGGCGTTACACGGCGGCGAATTCGAAGAGTACCGGCGACGGGTGCCCCGGTTTTGGCCGCGACTCCACGCGGCGCTCGTTGAACCCGAAGAGTACATGGTATGTCCAGTCCCGTTCCGCAAGCGCTTGGTCGACGGTTTGTGGTTCGTATGGGCACTCGGCATCGTGGAACTGGTCGAGGCGCTGCATCGTGTATTTCCGGGGTCGGTGATTCTGTTTTGGTACTAGACTGCAATGGGCGCGTGGTAACAAGCTTCTCGCGGCCAATGTCAATTTTTATTTTCCAGTTCGGTTACTAGACGTCTAACTTTGGGGTCGTCAGGCAGAGCCTCGGCGGCTTTCCTCGCATAAATGAGGGCTTCTTTGGAGTTGCCAGCCTCGCGGTTTATTGAAATCAGCGCGCTCATGACATCGAGATCATAAGGATGGCGTGTGTCGGTGGCTTTCAGCACAGTCAACGCTTCATTACGCTTGCCGGCAGAATTTAGCCCTATGGCATAGACATAAGCGTAACGCGCGGAATCTGGCGCGAGCTTCGCCGCTTCCGCGAGTTCCCTGAGTGCTGCGGTCTTGTCGCCTTTGCGCACCAGTAGTAAGCCCAGTGCATAGTGCAAATCTGCTGCGCGCGGCAGCAGCGACAATCCGCGGCGCAGCACCTGTTCGCCTGCATCATCGCGTTTCTGCTGGCGATATGCGTCGGCCAGGTTGATATAGGCTCCAATCAAATGCGGATCGAGTGAGAGAGCCCGTTCATAAGCTGTTATGGCTTTTTCGATATGACCTTGACGTTGATACAGGTTGCCGAGGTTTACATTGCCTACCGGCCAGTCGCTGTTAAGCTCCAGGGAGTCGAGGTACTCTTTCGTCGCATTTTCATGCGCAGTGCGCTGATCAGTTGGAAACTGACTGTCGGGTACATCCGCAAGCACGCGCGCGGCTTCGATGCGCACACCACGGATCGGGTCCGAAAGACTTGCTACGCAAGCGCGCATGCGGACTGCGGCATCGAACTGCTCAAGCAATCCTAGCGCCGCGATTCGCACTTCGGGATTGGAGTCCTGAAGCAACCGCTCTACCGCAGGCAAGAATTCGGGGCGCATTTGCGTTTGCGCTAGAGTCGCGGCAGCCGCCCTCACGATCGCAGGGTTCGCAGCGTTATCCGCGAGCCCGATCAGTGTGGCCAAAGATTTAGCGCCTTGCGTTGCTGCGGTGTTTAGCGTGGTTCCATATTGCGGGCGATTGCGCCAATCTGCGCCGTACCATTTGTCCATTGCTGCCGCGGCCCATTCCGTCTTGCGGTCGGCGTGGCAGCTGGCGCATGCATTCGGCGTGCCGAGCGCTGGTGACAGATCGGGCCTCGGTATGCGAATGCTGTGATCGCGCCGCGCGTCGATCAACATGTAATTCTTCGCTGGCATATGGCACTCAACGCACAATGCGCCTTTAGTACCCGTGCGGTGGAAATGGTGTTTCTCCGAGTCGAACACTACGGCGTTGTGGCAACGCACGCAGAGCGCATTACCTTCAGCCCGAACCTTTTCCGTGTGAGGATCATGGCAGTCAATACAGGTGACGCCGTTCTGGAACATTTTGCTCTGGAGGAACGAGCCCCAGATGTAATCCTCTTCGCGCTGCTGTCCATCCGGGTAATAGAGCGGGGGAGTGATCATCGCGAGGCGGTGCGTATCCTCCAGCGGCGCGCCGGCTTGCCCACCTTCGGCAATCGTCGATCGGCGGGCATGACAGGCGGCACAGATATTTAGGACTGCGGGATCGGCAGTTTTGTCACGTTTTGCATATTTCGCATTGGCATCAGGAAACTTCCAGGCTTCTTGCCACCGGCTCTGCAAAGACACAGTGAGCCCGTTGCCATACTGCGTCGAAGACGCCGCCTTTCCCGCATTTGCCCATTCGACATGAAGCGAGCCGGGGCCATGGCAGGCTTCGCATGAGACATTGATCTCGCTGAATGTAGTCTTGTAACTGTTCGATGTAGCGTCATACCCCTTGTGCAGATTGGTTGTGTGGCACTCGGCGCATTGCATATTCCAGTTTTGATAAGGCCCAGTCCAGTGCAGCGGATCGTTGTAGTCGATCTTCTCATGCGGGTAGAGATGGAACCATCGCTGACCGCCTTCGCTTTTCGGCCGAGTATCCCAGGAGATGCTGAGCGATTGGTAGCGCCCACCGGGAAATGCGATGAGGTACTGCTGCAGCGGCCAGACGCCGAAAGTGTACTTGACTTCGTAGTCGGTGAGTTTGCCTTCGGGTCCATCGGTGCGAATCATGAATTTGCCATCGCGTTTGAAGAAGGTGGATTCGATGCCGTGATACCGGAATTTTGCGTTGCTGAAATCACCGCTCACCGTGGATGAGTTTGCTTCCTGCATCGCGAGTTGATGGTGTGAACCGCTCCATGCCTTGAATTCGTTTTGGTGGCATTTCGCGCACGTATTCCCGCCAACAAAAGTTGCATGCGCGGGTGCCTGCGGGGTCCCGGACTTGGCGGCGGATGGCGCAGACATTGGTGGCTGTGCTTGCGGCACAAGTACAAAGTAAGCGATGCCTGCGATCAAAACAGCTGCCAGTCCAGCAATTAGGAATAAAACCATACGCCGGTTTCCACTAAGTAGCGTGGAGGACGGTGCGGTTTCTGGCGGCAAAGCCGCTGTGCTTTTACCGGCCTTCGATTGCTTGGGCTTCTTTTTACGGCTCACCTGTTGCCCTATCTATCGCTTTTGGCGGTTTGCTGCATTTTACCGATCTGATATTAAAAGCTGGCTAATTGTTAGTAGGATTAAAAGCGTCGATAGCTATTATAATTTGCTGGGCACGAAATTGATTTAGATTGATTGCGAGAAATTTATTACTTTTAGTTCGGAATGTCTGTGGCGATCTTCGGTTCGGCCGATTGCGCGTCGGCAATGAAGCAAATACCCGACGCCATTATTGCGATGGCGCTGGCCATGAGGTGAAGGCGCATGCTGCAAAAAAAACGGGCGGCGTTTTCGCGCCGCCCGTTCGGTTGCAAGTTTGACTATTGGCCTTCGTGTTCCTTCATCATCTCCTGAATTTTCTTTTTCACGGCGTCGAGGTTGAAAGTGGCCGGTTCCTGCATCGGCGGATACTCGATCGCCGTCTCCGCCAGCTTTGCAACATATTGCTGCACGAGGACGAAGCGCCAGAATTCGCGCGCAAAGAAGTCATTCGTGTACCCCGCGCCACTGGTGTTGAAGGTTTCGCCGCGGATCGACGGTGTACGCTCGAAAGGATCTTGCCGAATGTTCACCATTGTAGGCATGTCGGTGGTGATTTTTTCCCCCGGCCAGCCGTACGGCTGTTGAAAAAACTGGAACTTGAAATCATCCACGCGCAGCGCGCCGAGGTGGGGACCGCCGAAATAAAAGATCTCGTGCCGCTTGGACGGCCCTTTCCCGGTGATGAGGTCCATTTGGTTATACCCATCGAGGTGATTTTTGTACTCGCGGTCGCCGAGCTTTATCCCCTTCAGGAGCTGCTCAGTGATGTTGGGGTTGCCGGCTGCAGCCGCAAGGGTGGGAAGCCAGTCGAGGCCGGAGAAGATGCCGTTCTCGACCGTGCCTGGTTTTACTTTGCCCGGCCAGCGTATGATCGCCGGCACGCGGAAGCCGCCTTCGAAGACGGTCCCCTTAGTGGCTCTGAATGGCGTCATGCCGCCGTCGGGCCAGGTGAACACTTCCGCCCCATTGTCGGTCGTGAAGATAACAATGGTGTTGTCAGCTTCGCCGATGTCTTCCAGGTGTTTCAGGAGCGCGCCGATGCAATCATCCAACTGCCCCATGCCGGCTTCCTCCAGGCCGTAATTGGTCTTGCTGTTCTGCATGGACGAGTACTTCTTGGAGAGGAACGTCCAAACGTGCATGCGCGTCGTGTTGTGCCAGATGAAGAACGGCTTGCCCTCTTTCTTGGCCTTATCCATGAATTCCGATGAAGCTTTGACCAACACCTCGTCGAAGGTCGTCATGTTGTACTTTGCCTTCAAAAACGGGATGTCATGCATGTTGGGCACATTGGACATGTCCGGGAACGGCGGCAGAGGCCCTTCGTCCACGATTTTCTGTTTTCCGACCTTGCCCCATCGCGGCATCTCGGTCGGGTCGTCATTGGCCGTCGCCCAGCAGTGAACCAGACTGCGAGGGCCGTGCTGGTCATAAAAGGTCTTGTCCACTGGGAATGAGTACCAGTAGGGATCCGACAAAGCGTCCAGGTGATACAAGTAGCCGAAGAATTCGTCGAAGCCGTGCAGGCACGGCAGGTATTTATTCAGGTCGCCCAGGTGGTTCTTGCCGAACTGCCCGGTGGAATAGCCCAAGGACTTGAGGACTGTGGCCAGAGTCACAGCCTGAGCCGGGATGCCCACATCCGCCCCGGCTTGGCCCACGGTCGTCAGCCCAGTTCGCAGCGGTATTTCGCCAGTGATGAAATTTGCCCGGCCCGCAGTGCAGCTTGCTTCGGCGTAATAATCGGTGAAGCGCATGCCCTGCGCGGCTAGCTTGTCGAGGTTCGGCGTTTTGCCTGACATGATGCCCTGGTGGTACGCGCCGATGTTGAACCACCCAACGTCATCGCCCATGATAACGAGAATATTGGGTTTCTTCTCCGCTGCCTGCACCGGAGCAACCGCGGCGACGAGCGCAACCGCAGAGATGAGGAGCGAAAAACTATAGTAAAGGGGTTTGTATTTCATGATCTTTCCTCTCTAGAAGTTTGTTACTGTTTCGATCGTGTTCAACTTCAAGCGTCAAACGCCAATTTGCTGTTTGTTTTCGTTGTGAGCCTCCTATGTTGAGTTTGCTGTCGCTACCTGGCTATTCGCGAACTCATATTAGCGACAAGTTGACAAAAAGCCGACAAAAAGCGGGGAAAAGACCCCAATATTGTTGTGGGTGTTTTTTTT
>DASPRE010000074.1:0-12816 GCA_035624615.1 Burkholderiales bacterium
ATTTTCGTTTTGACCCGCAGTATCCCGATTTGAAATCCAGGCGAACCGACGAGTTCGTTCTGATAGAAATTCTCTGGTCGGTCGGGCGCAGCGTCAAAGTAAAAAAGAAACTTCTTGAAGAGCTCATGGGCGCGCTGTCAAAGTTAGGCCTCAATCCGGAAAATGTGATGGTCGTTTTCAAGGAGACGACTTGGGAAAACTGGGCGTTTGCCGGCGGGCGTCTCATTCACACCTGAGGCCATCGCTGCCGTTATTTGCTATCTTGATGTCGGAAGCCAGAGCGAGGTTTCAGCCGATCTGCCACTGGCATTTCACCGCAGAGAATTACCGCCACGTTAACGCCGGCGCGCCGCCAAATAAGGCAAGGATGCCCCACACCGTCAATGCCATGCCGCTGCAAAAATAAAGTATGAGATAAAAGTGGAACGCGAACGGGTTGTCATTGCGGTTGGGCCGGTAAGGACGATAATAGGCGACGCCGGCGCGTAGTTCGCCCGAAACGTGACCGCGCCAGGCAACTACGAGCAGGAGGACCCCCATTCCGATGAGAAAAAGCGAGCCAAGCACTTGCTCCGTTTCCCTATTCCTCCTCGGTGCCGATGTAGCGCCGGGCGATCACCAGCCCTCCCATGATGACAAGGCTGACAACGCCCCAGATCAGGATTTCGAACGGCCACAAATTATGCGAAGTCGGGTCGCGTGAAACGCCGAAAAGAATCCTCAGCACGACAAATGCCATCAGCGCGGCAGGAACCGCCGCGGCAACACGCCAGCCGCCGTGCCATTTCCATAATGCCCACGCGGGCCCGGCAAGCCCAAAAACCAGCACTGCCAGCATCAGCAGCATGAAAAGCGACATAAAAATACTGCTGCCCATCGAAATCGGCTGGTTCATGCTTTTTTCATATGCCTGCCGCTGCAGGATTTGCTCTTCGCGCCGCATCTCTTCAACCCACGGATCCCGTGTCCGGGCTTCCGCAGTCGCAGTGGAACCGATGATCTTCACCGGATAGACTGCGGCAACAAACTCGCCGCGCGACCTGCTTCCGACAAGGATGCGGACTTCGTCCACTTCCAATGGGCCTTCGAGTTCAAACCACCCCAGCGCGTAGCCTAAACCCGAGTGCGGGAATGAAGCGTTGGACTTCGCGTTAACCTGTTTTCCCTTGAAATAAGGACGCGCCCAGATGCTGATCGGCTCGTCGCTATTGAACTCGATGCGGACATAGAATGCTTCATTGCGGCCGAGCGTAGTTTCAGCAGGTGGATCAGTCGCAACGACCTTTACAAGCAATTCAGCCTGAACGCCGCCCGCAGCAGCAAAAAATGAACTGATAAACGCCAGAACAAATAGATAACGCGTCATGCAACCTCCCAATGGTGACATTTGTTTCTCTTATACAAAACAAAATTTACAAAACTGTCCTCTTTTTCTTATTGCATCGCAATCACTTTTCCAGAATTAGCCAACCCGACTCCAATGTTTGCTAATGTCACGGCACATCGGGGGTTCTATGATACCCCTGCGAGCCGCCAAGCGACGAGGACAAATCGGGGGAAGTGAAGCGAGCACTGTCTGAGCGCGAAGCGCGAGTTGCGCAGCGCCCAGTTTGGCTGAGGAGCGCAGGGGAAGCCGGCGAACCGGGGGCTGCCGCGACACGGTCAGCGAAGCTAAGGGAACCTCGGATTAAGTCCCACGCAGTTGCGACGGTGGCTTTCCGGGATGGGATGCGCGAAGCAAGGTGCAGCTAATGGTCATCCCCCTTGGCAAGCCGAGCGACAACGCAGACCGCCCGGAAAGCCCCGTCCCAACGGGTTGCGGAAAAATTCGGTGTCTGCGTCGTTGCGCTCCTCGGCTTCGTAGTCCAAGCTACGACCTTCGTCGCGCGCCTCGCATCCATCCGCATTTTGCCAGCAACGCAATCCGCGGAGGACTTAATCAGAGGTTCCTTAGGTGCGGGAGCGGCAGCAGGAGCGCCCCGCTTAACAATGTCCTTGCGGCAGCTTGCGCCCCTTCCCGCTCCACGCTGCGCGAGTCCGAGTCCGGGGGCTGCCGCGACGCGGTCAGCGAAGCTTGGGGTGCGGGAGCGGCAGCAAGAGCGCCCCATTTCACAATGCTCCATGCGTCAGCTTGCGCCCCTTCCCGCTCCACGCTGCGCGAGTCCGAGTCCGGGGCGCCCTTCTCTTTGGTTACTTCCCTTGGCGAAACAAAAGAAAGTCACCAGCTGCCGGTCTGCCAACGGCATAAATCCTCATCCGCTGAAATACCCCAACCACGCGAAGACCGCGTCAATTACAAACACCGTTATCAAGCTGCGAATCACTGCGTGAAGCACGGCGACTGGAATCGCGCTGGCCAGCTTAGTCACCGTCATGCCGTGATAGCAGGAAATCGTCGCGATCGCAATTCCGAAGCACAGTCCTTTTGCGACGGGCAATGCGACGTCTGCCGGGCTAATGACGTCGAGAAAATGCCCGAGCTGGCTGAGAAACGAAACATTCTGGAAAATCGCACTCACCGCAAGGCCTCCCACCACCGCGACCGCTTCAAAGTAAATGGTGAGCGCCAATGCCGAGAGCGTAAGAGCGGAAATGCGCGGCACCACGAGATAATCCATGGGTGAAATGCGCATCGCCTTAAGCGCATCAATCTCGCCGCGCACTTCCATGACGGCAAGTTCCGTCGCTATGGCGACACTCGAGCGCGCGATGATGATGATGGCGGCAAGCAAGGGACCGAGTTCGCGCACCACGGTCCACACCAGCACGCGAACGGTCAGTTCGCTGTTGGCGCCGACAATCGAAGTGGTCTGAGTCGCGATAGCCGCCCCGGCGAGAAGCGCGAGCAGCACCACCAGATACACGCTCTCCGTGCCAGTGAAAAAAAGCTGGCGCTCGAAAACACCGCGAACCGGAGGAATGGACAAAACTCGCAGATTCGTTACGGTGTAGGCAACGAACCTCCAGTAACCCAACGCGGTTAGATAGACGCTTTGCAGGCGCGCGCTTCTCATGATGCGCTTAGCAACCGCGGCCGCCAGCCGAATACACGGACCGCAGGGTGACCGCGCAAAGCGCGCTCGCCGAGATCCTTGATGCCGCCTGAGCGGCCGACCGCATCGGCCACGTCGGTGGTGAAAACCACCGGATAATCCAGTTCCGCCGCCGCCTGCTCAAGCTGCGAAGCCACGTTCAAGACATTGCCGATCGCGGTGTATTCGAGATGGAACAGCGTGCCCACCTGCCCGAGCACTACTTCGCCGGAATGCAATCCGATGCCAAGCGTGAGCGGTTCCATTCCGCGCGCGGTGAGCTGCTCGTTCAGGCGCGCGAGGTTCTCCAGCACTTCTTGCGATGCTTCGAGCGCGTTCTTTTCCGGGTTGGAAAGCCGCTGCGGTGCACCGAAGAAAGCGATCAACCGGTCGCCTGAAAGTTTGCTGGTGGTGCCTTCGTGCTTGAGGACCGCGGAAACAGCGCCGGAAAAATAATCATTAAGCAGCTTAATCACCGCTTC
This sequence comes from Burkholderiales bacterium, assembly GCA_035624615.1. Taxonomy (GTDB): domain Bacteria; phylum Pseudomonadota; class Gammaproteobacteria; order Burkholderiales; family JAHFRG01; genus JAHFRG01. The sequence continues at coordinate 3,515 of DASPRE010000074.1, forward strand.
GGGAGCCATGCGCTCAGCGCGAGAGGTAAAGCCCCGGATATTGCAAAACATGACGCACACCCGTTGCCGGGTGCCTTCAAGTTCCGCGTGGATCTTGCCGCGAAGAATTTTTTTCAGGACCTGTCGGTTCACATGGCCTGCGAACGCTGCGCGCAGGAAATATTGATCGCGGGTTTTTAGAAACGCCTCATATGCAGCGCGCGCGCCGAGCGCAAGAAACGCCACGCTAGCGAGCGAGCCGGCGGGGAACAGCACGTTCTCCCGGGCAAGGAGCTGCGTGGCGATAGCAATGACCGCCGCCACGGCAATCACAAATAGAAGAAGCTTGCGCCAGCTGCCCGCGCCAAACCAAAACAGCGACGCCGCGGCGGCCAGCATCAATGCGAAGCTTTCAGAAAGCGGCGAGATGAGCCCCGCGCCGAGCATCGAGCGCAAAGCCTGCACTTGTATCAGCAATCCCGGCGATACCCGCGTATCCGGCTCAAAAGCGGCGAGTGCAACCGGCAGCGGTAAGCGGTCGGCGAACGGCTGTATTTCGCCAACAATGACCGGTTTGCCGCGAAATGCCGCGATAATGTCGGCGGTATCGTTGCGTTCACTCCACTCGAGCACGTTGCTGCCGGGTATATAGGTGATCGCATCTCCAAGGCCGTAGTTGATGAACCCCCTCCAGAATTTTTTCTTGATTCCCAGACGTTGCGCCATGAGATTGGCGAAACTCCTTCTGGATGGCCCGAAGCTGCACTCGCGCTCGTCGTAACGGCGGACTATATGGTCCGGGTCGCGGCACACGATGACCGGCCCTACGGCGTCCGGGCCGACGGTTGCGAGATATGGGGGGAAGATGATGCGCTGGTTGCCGCGGTCGTCGAGGGTCTGCGCCAGTACCACCGGAGCAACTTTGCTTAGGTCCTCAATTCCCTCGAGCAATGGCTTATCGTACTGCGGAATCAAAAAATTAAAAGAGCGCACCGGGAGCGGGATATCGAGTCCCACCACAGCAGGTTTAGCAAGGGTAAGGCCTTTCAGAATCAGTCCCAGGTGCGGGTGCCACAGCGGAAACGGCTCAGGCTGCGCGGCAAGCGTGGCCTCGTCGATGCCGATGACCACTACGTCTTTCGCCACCGGCTGCGGGTAGTGCGCGCGCAGGAAACGGAATTCGGCATCGAGCAGTGCGCGCTCTGCCCCGTCAAAGAAGCCCAAATACATGAGCGCAAGCGCCGCGATGAGCACGCAGCCAAAACCGGCGAAAATGCGCTGTTGTTTGCTCATTCCTTATCGAGCGCCGCTTGAGCTTCACGCGCGCCTTCGGCGTCTTTTAATGCGCTCGCCACCGCAAGCGCTCGCAGGAAATAGGCGCGTGCGGCATCGCGCTCTCCGATGCCCGCGTGCGCACGGCCAAGCAGCATGAGGTCCGCGTAAATCCGCCGCGGAAGCGCAAGCGTTTTGTCGAGCGCGAGCGCTTCATTGAGCGATGGTATCGCCGCGCGCTGATTGCCAGCCTCAATCCGCGCCTCTGCTGTTATGCGAAGCGCGTTTGCGCGTTCCGCGCGCCCGCGTTCGTCGCCTGCCGCGGATTGCGCTTTCGCAGCCCATTCGATCGCGCCGGCCGCGTCATTTCGCGCAAGCGCAGCGCGTGCGCGCAAATTCAGCAGCGCCGACTGAACCGGGCACGAACCCGCGCAAAAACCAAGTCCGGTATCAGCCCACTGGTCGGCCGCTCGTGTGTCATTCGCCGCGAGAGCAATCTGCGCTTTGCGCGCCGCGGCTTCAGCTTTGCGTTCGCGGGAAATCGCGAGCGCGCTGTCGTTGAGCACGAGGTCAAGATAGTGCTGCGCCGCTTCGGGCTCGCCCTGCATTTGGCAGACTTGGGCCAGGCTCAGCGAGTTCATCGCGACGCCGTCGGCATTCTCGATGGAAACGTCGATTGCGAGCGACTGCTCATAAAGCCGACGCGCTCCGGTTAAATCGCCGCTCTCGAACGCAGTGCGCGCGCTCTGGTTGAGAGCAATCGCCTCCTGCTGCGTGCGCGGGGGCTCGGGCGGCTGTGCTGCGCAGGCGGCGAGCAGCGCCAGCAAACTAGCGCTTATTGCGCGCATCGTCATTGCTGTCGAAAGGCAGCGCCTGCTCCTCTGCGGGCGGCAGGTAATTCCGGATGGGCCAGGTTTTCTTCGCTCCTTGCACGACTTCGTGCGTCTCGCGCATTAAGCTTCGCCCTTCCGATACCGCTGGCGGCAGATCGGCGGAAAGACCCGACATCAGTCTTCGCATTTCGATACTCGCCGAGTTCGCGTTATCAAGCGTGGAATTGAGCTTTTCCAGCACTTCGGGGACTGCCCTGTCAACAGTGGCAAGCGTCCCGCCCAGCGTGTCGAGCAGCTTATTGCTCTTGTCCACGCTGGCTCCCGCGCGGTCGAGCACGACATTAACGTGCTCCTGAATGTTGGCAATCCGCGTATCCCCCGAGCGCGCGAGCTGGCTCACGCTATCGGCGGCTTCGGCAAGCGACGTGCTCGCCTGGTGGATGCCCTTCAGCGCCTGCCTGAAATCCCCGTTGGGTTCGTTGATGGATTGCGTAATTGACTTGATGTCGGCGAGAATCGGGCCGATGCGCGCGGCAAGATCGGGTACGGCGTCGGAAATATCCTTGGCGCGCGCAAATTTCAGCACCCCGTCATTCTCCACCTGCCGCACTTCCGGTGTGCCGGGAGTGATTTCGATGAAGCTCGTGCCGATCAAGCCTTCCTTCGCGAGACGAGCCTGGGAATCCTGCCTAATAAAATGAATGTACTGCCTGTTAATCAACAAGCGCACTCTAACGGTTGCGTTCGGCTCAAGCCAAAGATTGTCCACCGTGCCAATCTTGAAACCGGAAAGCTGCACCGACATTCCTTTGGCAAGGTCCTGCGCGCTGTCTGCGAAAAAATACAGGCGCACGGTTTTTACGAAGTAGTCCTGATGCACCAGCCCCGCTGTCACCGTACCGACCGCAAGCGCCGCGGCGAGTATCAAAAAAATAACCGCCTTGCTTCCAATGTGCGTGAAGCGCGGGTCCTGTTTGGGAAAAGTTTCCATTGGTTGCTCGCTTAAATCAAAAATGTTTCCCGGGCTTCGATCTCGGGCAGCATCGGCAGCTCGAGGTCCACCCAGATTGATGTGCGGAACGGAAAAAACAAATGAAACACGCGGTCAAACTCCAGCACTTGCTCGACCTCGGAACGCGTCAATCCCTTGAACAGGGAATCGTAAACCATGATCTCGGGCTCAACCAGCATGGCGCGCACGAACCCCGCAAACCGAAGCTCGATATCCGATAGCCCCACCGGAAACTGCGCGCAGAACTCCGCCCCGCTTCGCCGGCAGCCCTTTAGACGGCGGAAAATCGAACCCGCACGTGAGTCAAGCTGCTCAATGTCCTGGTGGCCGTGATAGGACGCAGGAAGCACCAGGTTTTCCCAGACCTTGATGTTGCCGACAAAACCACCCTGAGGCGGCACCACTGCGGCGAGTTCCGACTCCGCGAAGCGCGCGACGATGTTTTGTTGCTGGGAAGCGCTGCGCACCACCGCCCGGTACGTGAAACCTTCGCTGAGCGTGAGCGCAATGCGCTTCGGCTCGCCCGTCTCTTCGTCGGAAAACTCAAGAGAAAACTCCCGCCCTTCGACCGTGATTTCCGCGCTCATGGCAGCTTCCCTTTCTTCAGTTTCTGGAATCAAAAAGTGTACCCGCAAGAAACTTGACCCTTGATTCACTTTTTGGTGCTTCGACTGTTTTCCCAGGCGTGCGCCGCCTCATCTTACGGCAAAATCAAAGCGCCGTTCAAATGGAATAAATTTTCAAGGTTTTTTCCGCCTTGATCGACTTTTGCCTGCGCTTCCTCGCCGCTGCGGGTTGACTCAGATCAAATTCGCGCGTTCCTGGTTGGGGCATCATAATAGTGTAAAAAGGACTCTGTGTATCGGCTATGAATAGCGCGCCAATGACTGACGCATACTTCGAACACGGCGCCGATGTGGGCATCGTGGGTCGCGGCGCAACCATTGAACAAGCTTTCGAAGACGCGGCGCGCGCGACTTTTGCCATCATGACGGACCTTGATGCGGTGCATCCAATCGAAACGGTCAACCTGGAACTTGAGGAAGCCGACAACGAACTTGCCTTGGTACGATGGCTCAACCTGCTGCTCGGGCTTGCACGCGAGCGCGGATTGGCGCTGGGCCAGTTTCATCTCGAGCGAGACGGTATGCGCTGGCGCGGGACTGCAAGTGGCGAGCCGTGGCGCGCGGCCCTGGAACGCGGAGTGGAAGTGAAAGGCGCAACCCTCACCATGCTGGAAGTGAAGAAAACCGCTAGCGGATGGGAAGCGCGCTGCATTGTGGACGTATAAACCATGGATCTTTCCCGGCTGCAACGACTCAATCAATGGTGCTGGACCCTACCTCTCGCCGAGGGAGAACGGCGCGGCGAAGTGCGAATATATGGCAGCCGCGAGCTGCTGGAGGCGATGGATAACAAGGTCATGGAGCAGATTACCAACGTCGCGCGGCTGCCGGGGCTGGTGGGCCCCGCAATGGCGATGCCCGATGCGCATTGGGGGTACGGTTTCCCGATCGGCGGCGTCGCAGCTTTTGACCCCGAGAAAGGCGGAATTATTTCCGCCGGCGGGGTGGGCTTCGATATCTCCTGCGGCATACGCTGCCTGCGTACCAATCTCGATCTGACCGACGTAGTTGGAAAACTCCCTTCACTCGCCCGCGGATTGTCAGAGAACATTCCTGCTGGCGTGGGTGAGGAAGGCGAGCTCAAGCTGAACGTATCTGAACTGGATGAAGTACTGACCGGCGGCGCGCAATGGGCGGTGCAATGCGGCTACGGCACCGAGGCGGATCTCAAATTCATCGAGGAAAACGGGCGAATGACAAATCCCGTTCCAGAGAACGTATCCATGCTCGCGAAGAAACGGCAGCGCGGCGAAATGGGGACCCTCGGTTCCGGAAATCATTATCTTGAGGTGCAGGTCGTGGACCGCATTCACGACCGGCCGGCGGCCGAGGCTTACGGTTTGCACGAAGGACAGATCGTGGTTTCGATTCATTGCGGATCGCGCGGCCTCGGCCACCAGATCGGCACTGATTACCTCGTGAGCCTAGCGAAAGCCGCTTCACGACTCGGCATCAGTTTGCCGGACCGTGAGCTTGCCTGCGCCCCGATCAACTCGCCCGAAGGACAGCAATACATCGGGGCAATGAACGCGGCCATGAATTGTGCGCTTGCCAACCGCCAAATACTCACGCACCTGACGCGGGAAACATTCAGGCACGAAGTGGCAGACGCGGTGCTTGACACGCTGTTCGACGTATCGCACAACACCTGCAAGCCCGAGTACCACTCCGTAAACGGAGGCAAACGACTACTCTATGTGCACCGCAAAGGCGCCACCCGCGCTTTCGGTCCTGGAAATCCTTCACTTCCTGAGCGCTACCGCGCGATAGGGCAGCCGGTGGTTATCGGCGGAAGCATGGGAACAGGCTCCTACATTCTTGCCGGGACGGCAGAGAGCGAGCGTCTCGCTTTTTCTTCAGCAAGCCATGGCGCGGGGCGCGCGATGAGCCGTCACCAGGCGCTTAAGCAATGGCGCGGACGGCAGCTGGTGGATGAGCTCGCGCGCGAAGGGATATTAATTCGTACCCGCTCCATGCGCGGTGTCGCCGAAGAAGCACCGGGAGCGTACAAGGATGTCAACCTCGTCGCTGAAGCGACAGAACAAGCGGGGCTGGCGCGGCGGGTGGCTTTTCTCCGACCCAAGGTGTGCGTAAAAGGATAGCAGTCGCGTCGCTGCAGTTATGCGCATTCAAACAGACCGGGAACATTTTGTTTTTTATTTCTGTTTGCCATTAATTCAACCCTACTGTTAGTCGCTAGCATTTGATAACAAAGAAAGCTAGGATGTAGAAAAAATGCGCTGCTTCTTTTCCGGGCGCTGCTCGGGTGGGGACATGAAGCGCGCCTCGCCATGACAACCAACGTCAAACGCAAACTCGCAGCGATTCTCGCCGCGGACGCCTACGGCTACAGCCGCATGATGGGCGCCAACGAGGAACGCACGCTGAAGGTACTTGCCGCGCACCGCTCGGTTATTGACGGAATCATCGCGCTGCATGAGGGCCGCATCGTGGCTACGGCGGGCGACAGCGTGCTCGCCGAATTCGAAAGTGCGGTAGAGGCGGTGCGCTGCGCGGTCGAAATTCAGGATGCGCTCAAGACGCGCAACAACTCGCTTCCCGAAGACGAGCAGATGCTGTTCCGCATCGGCGTCAACCTGGGCGATGTTATGGTGTCCGGTAACGATTTGCATGGGGACGGCTTGAACGTCGCAGCGCGACTGGAAAGCATCGCCGACCCGGGGGGCGTGTGCATCTCATCGTCTGTTTACGATCAAATCACCGGCAAGCTCAATCTCGGGTTTATCGACATCGGCAACCGTGAGCTCAAAAACATCAGCCGCCCGATTCACGTCTACAAGCTTTCCGGCACTGTTCCAGTAAAACCGCTCGCGCCTGCGGCGTTTAAGCCCTCCTCCCGGCGTGCATGGACATTTGGTGCTGCGGTCGTTGCGGTGATCGCGTGGCTCATTGCTTGGCAAGCAGGATTGATCCCGCCCCCGACTTTCTCGACTGAAGAACGCGCGAGAATTGAGGCCGAGGTTGCTAAGGCCCGGGGCGAGGCTGAAGAAGCGAAACGCAGTGCTGAAACCGAGGCTGTGGCCTCAGCCGAGGCTAGGCGTCAGCTCGAGGAACAGCGCGCATCCGAGATGAAAGCTAAGGCCGAAACCGAGCTCGCGAATGCGCGAGCCGATGCGGAAGCGATCCGGCGCAAAGCGGATGCCGAACTTGCCGCTGCGAAACTCAAACAGGAACATTCACAGACGAAAACTACGGAGCCTGCGAATAAAGCCGGGGCCGTTGTTGCTGCGCTACCGCCCACATCCGCCGTTGCCCCTGAGCCGCCGCCTGGGGCCGCCGCGTCGAGCTATGACGGCAGTTGGACTGCGACTCGCTCTTGCGAGGCTTTCGAAGAGTTTCCGTCGAAAGTACAAAGCTGGCAGTTCACAGTATCCGGTGGCGAAATAATCGTGACCCACGGCCAATCCGGCCAACCGGGTTACATGACGGTTCGCGGCAAGCCGGGTGATGACGGCGGCCTCGTGCTCGCAGGCAGATTCATATCTGGAGCAGAACGCTTTCGCGGTAAAGAAGGCCCCGCATATTTCGAGGGACGCTACGACGGCGGTCGATTTGTCCTGAAAGGGCACATCGGGCGCCGCGCGTGTTCTCTCGTACTGGCGCGCGCAGGCGGCTGACGCTGCGTCTCTACTTCTTCCAATTTGCCCCCCTGATTCGTGGGCGGGCGGCAATAAATCTGTCAACCCAAACCGTTGAAAGCCGTTATTGAAATGGCACATTTTGAAAACCGAATGTTGCCACTTTAACTTGCTTTCCACTAAAGGAGATGGACATGTTGAGACATATCGTGGTTGCGTTTGCTACTGTTTTCACGCTTGCGCTATTGCCTGCCACTTTCGCTGCCGATCAGGGAACACAAGCCGCGCCTAACAAGCCGGAGAAAGGGGAACGTCATCCCGAAATGAAGCACGCGCTGCACGCATTGGAACGCGCCAAAGGTGACCTGGAACACGCTGCACATGATTTTGGCGGACATCGTGCAAAAGCACTTGAGTTGACCGAACAGGCCATTCAGGAAGTAAAAGCCGGCCTCGCTTACGACAAAAAGTAGCAACGTTTAAGAGGCAATCTCAATGGTCGTAAGATTGTCGGCACTGCTACGAATTGTTTTAACCAACGGAACTAATAATTTAGGAGCTTATTATGATTAAGGCATTTTTTGTTGCGATCGCAATGCTTGCATCCACCACCGCGCTTGCCGACCAGGCACAACCACAGACTGGGCAAAAAGGCGATCAAGCTCAGAACTTTCAGGAGCGTAAGCAGCACCTACTGGAACGCATGGATCAAAGGATTGCTGCGCTTCAAAAGGCCAGAGGCTGCGTTGCACAGGCTCAGGACAGGGATGCAGTCAAGCAATGTCTTCCCGAACATGAAGGCTATCGCGACCGCGGCCATGACCGCAATCAGTAGCGGAGCAACCACCAAAAACAGCAGCTGAACACCGTCCCAAACAGAACGAGTACCTGGGTTCGTCCTGTAAATGTACACGTGGTGCGAGTGAGCGACTGTGGCGAGATGTTAAGCATGCTGAAGTTCCTAGCCGCACAATCGTAACCGGTACAACGCCACAGCGCGTTCAATGGTTCCCTTGGGACGCCGGTGAATCGGATTGAACAGTTTGAGCCAACCGATCATCAACCAGCGCCTTTAATTCGAAGATCCCGCTTTTGTCAACGACCGGGTAGATCACTCCGAAAGTCAGTGCGGCCTCTGTCCCCATTCGGCCGAACGCCCATAAAATTTGCCTAAGGAAATTCACCGCGGCCTTGGCTGCGATGGAAAAGGTTATTTCAGTTGATTTCTGAACGCAATACAGCCGGAGATTCAATCCACAATCTCGAATTCCGCCACGAGCACATGGTGGTCTGAGGCGGGAGTTGGCTTCACCACATGGCGCACGGGCCGCAGGTGCTTATTATAGAAAATATGGTCGAGCACGTAGGGGCGCCGACGCCAGGTAACCTCTGACGTCTGCACGGTCCGAAAGCCTGCGTCTGCAAATTGGCGCACCAGAGAGTCGTGCCTGCTGACATTGAAATCGCCCCCTAGCAGCGTGGGGCCCTTCGATGCGCGCAGCTGATCTATAACAAGTTGCCGCTGGCCATCTTCTTCCTCGGCGGAGGGATTGAGCATGAAAAACGCCAGCAGGTGGGTATTGAAGACCCTGAGTTCGCGCCCGCCGATCGTGGTCACCGCGCCAATCAGCAGCCGGTCAGTGGGCGTCCTTTTTTGACCGCGGAACTCAAATTCGATCGCAGGCGAAGGCAAATTGAGCCACATACTATCGCGCAAAGTCGTTTTCGATAATATCGCCAGGCCGACGCCGAAAGGCAGCTCGCGCGGATCAACTTTTCGGCGATAGAAATATCCGTCGTAGCCACTAAGGGCCGCGCGAAGCCGTGTGTAATTGGGCGGCGGATTGTGCTGCACCCCGATCGGCGTTACCTGCTCCACCTCCTGAAGCAACACGATGTCGGCGTCATGACTGCGAATTTCCGCGATGGTGAGGTTGAGGTTGATAGGCGCATGATCCGGATACGCATCATCCCAGCTCTG
>DASPRE010000123.1:0-15647 GCA_035624615.1 Burkholderiales bacterium
CACGGAGATGGTGATGCCCGGGGACAATGTGACGGTGACGGTGGCCCTCATTGCCCCGATTGCCATGGAAGAAGGCTTACGCTTTGCCATCCGCGAAGGCGGCCGCACCGTGGGCGCCGGCGTGGTCGCAAAGATAATTGAATGATTTGTCAGGAGCAAAGGGTAATGAATATCCGGAGCGTTTGTTCCTCGCTTTTTTCATCTCAATCATTCATTTTTAAAGGCCAGTAGCTCAATTGGCAGAGCGTCGGTCTCCAAAACCGAAGGCTGGGGGTTCGAGACCCTCCTGGCCTGCCAGAACAGGCAGGGGGCGACGGACTCCGTAGCGGAAATATGGCGGACAAAATCAAACTGCTGGTGGCGCTGCTGTCAGTCGCGGCAGGTATAGCCGGTTATTATTATTTGGCGGACAGCGCGACCATCATCCGCATTGCTCCCATTTTGGCGGGGCTGGTGCTGGCGGTTGTGCTGACGTGGTTTACTGCGCCAGGCAAGCAGTTTTACGGCTTTAGCCAGGAAGCGGTTGAGGAAACCAAAAAAGTCGTGTGGCCGACGCGCAAGGAAACGTTCCAAATTACCGGGATTGTAATGTTGTTCGTGGTGGTGATGGCGCTGTTTTTATGGATGGTGGATGCGGGATTATTGTGGATAGTTCATTTTTTGATGGGCCGGAGCGAATAATGTCAAAGCGCTGGTATGTGGTGCATGCCTATTCCGGCTTTGAGAAAAGCGTGCAGCGCGCGCTGGCAGACCGTATCGAGCGGTCCGGCATGAAGGATAAGTTCGGGCAGATCCTGGTGCCTGTGGAAGAAGTGGTGGAAATGAAGAGTGGGCAGAAAAACATCAGCGAGCGCAAGTTCTTCCCCGGCTACGTGCTGGTGGAGATGGATATGACGGATGAAACTTGGCACTTGGTAAAAAGCACTCCCAAGGTGACGGGCTTTGTCGGCGGCAGTGCCAACAAACCCACGCCAATCAGTGAAAAGGAAGTGCAAAACATTCTTCAGCAGATCCAGGAAGGAGTTGAAAAACCCAAACCCAAGGTGCTGTTTGAAATCGGCGAAGCAGTTCGGGTAAAGGAAGGACCGTTCACTGATTTTCACGGCAACGTCGAGGATGTGAACTATGACAAAAGCAAATTGCGCGTTTCGGTTTCGATTTTCGGCCGCTCTACGCCAGTAGAACTGGATTTCGGGCAGGTCGAAAAGGCATGAGGATCTCCCGGTATTTGCAGGAGACCAGAAACGTATTTTTTAACGGGGAGGGTGCACGGGCACCCGCTGGTACCCAATAGGAGAGTGCGTGGCTAAGAAAATAATTGGCTTTATCAAGCTGCAAGTTCCGGCGGGCAAGGCGAATCCCAGTCCGCCGATTGGGCCGGCGCTGGGGCAACGCGGTTTGAACATAATGGAATTTTGCAAGGCGTTTAACGCCCAGACCCAGGGCATGGAAGCTGGAATGCCGGTGCCGGTCGTGATCACCGCTTACGCAGACAAAAGTTTCACTTTCATTGTTAAGACACCGCCTGCGTCGGTACTTATCAAGAAAGCGGCGAAACTAGAAAAAGGCAGCTCGCAACCGCACACCGAGAAAGTCGGCAAAATCACGCGCGCCCAGGCCGAACAAATCGCCAAGCTTAAAATGCCGGATTTAACCGCTGCCGACCTTGAGGCCGCAGTGCGCACCATAGCCGGCAGTGCCCGCAGCATGGGTATTGAAGTAGAGGGCCTGTGATATGGCTTCCAAACGCTATAAGGTGATTAATGCCAAAGTTGATCGCAACAAGCTTTATGTGGTGCAAGAAGCCCTGAAATTGGTAAAGGAATCCGCGACCGCGAAATTTGACGAGGCGATTGACGTAGCCATCAATCTTGGCGTGGACATCAAGAAATCAGACCAGCAGGTGCGCGGCTCGGTGGTGCTGCCTGCGGGAACCGGCAAAAAAGTGCGAGTTGCAGTGTTTGCGCAAGGCGACAAGTCAAAGCAGGCGAAGGATGCCGGCGCCGACATCGTCGGTTTTGAAGACCTGGCGGATAGCATTAAAGCAGGCAAGATTGAATTTGACGTAGCGATCGCCAGTCCCGACGCAATGCGTGTGGTAGGGCAGCTGGGACAGATACTCGGACCGCGCGGGTTGATGCCGAACCCCAAAGTAGGAACGGTAACCCAAGATATTGCGGCGGCAGTGAAGAATGCCAAGGCAGGCCAGGTGCAGTACCGCACCGACAAGTCAGGCATCGTGCAATGTACTATCGGGCGGGCATCTTTCACTGTCGATGCATTGCGGGAAAATTTGATGGCGCTGGTCGGGGCGCTGAATAAAACCCGGCCGTCGGGCATTAAGGGCGTTTATCTGAAAAAAATTTCGATTTCCAGCACCATGGGCGTGGGAATCAAGATAGATCAATCGAGTTTAGCATGACGATTTATGCGGGCGGCGCGTGGGGCGGCCCGACGACAAGGCTTTGGGCTGCCGGGGCAACCCGGCGGGTTATCAAAGACCGTAGGAATCCGAAAGGATTTAATTTTCGGCAGAAACGGATTGCCGATGTCCTACGCAGATGGCGCACCCGACAACAGGATTTGCTTTTCCCTGATCGAGGGTGTGAAACGGCCGCGCATGAAACCCGCGGCGAAATCAAATCTACGGAGAGATAAGCATTGGGTCTAAACCTTGAACAGAAGAAGACAGTGGTAGCTGAAGTGAGCGCGCAACTTGCCAAGGCTCAAGCAGTTGTCCTTGCCGAGTACCGCGGCACGCAAGTCGGGGACATGACCCAGCTGCGTGCCAAGGCGCGCAGCGCGGGCGTGTATTTCCGCGTGCTTAAAAATACTTTGGCGCGCCGCGCGGTAGCAGGAACGCCGTTTGCCGGATTGTCGGAAAAGATGCTGGGTCCGCTGGTCTACGGTATCTCGGCTGATCCGGTCGCGGTGGCAAAGATACTGCACGAATTCGCCAGGGAGAATGAGAGTTTCGTGATTAAAGGCGGAGCGATGGCCAATTTCGTGATGACCTCAAAGGACATTGCGAACCTGGCCAAGATGCCGAGCCGCGAGCAACTTTTGGCGAAACTGGCGGGCACGATGCAAGCGCCTGTTGTAAGGTTGGTGCGCGCGCTTAACGAAATACCGGGCAAGTTTGTGCGAACTCTCGCCGCTATACGTGATCAGAGGTCTGCATAACATTATTTAATTCAGGAGATAATTATGGCTGCTGCCAAAGCCGATATATTGGATGCAATTGGAAAGATGACGGTGCTTGAGCTTTCCGAGCTTATCAAGCAACTGGAAGAGAAATTCGGCGTGTCAGCCGCGGCGACCGCGGTTGCCGTCGCGGCCCCCGCCGCGGGGGGGGCTGCCGCGGCTGCGGTTGAAGAAAAAACCGAATTCGCGGTGATTCTTAAGACAGTCGGTGACAACAAGGTGAACGTGATCAAGGTGGTACGCGCCGTAACCGGTCTTGGGCTTAAGGAAGCCAAAGACTTGGTGGATGGAGCGCCGAAGCCTGTCAAGGAAGGCGTTTCCAAGGCCGATGCCGAAGCAATTCAGAAACAATTGACAGAAGCCGGCGCGACTTGCGAAATCAAATAAGCGTCTTGAATATTGGAGAATGCGGGCTGGCGGGGAACCGTCGGCCATTTGGCTTTTGATTATCCTACACTGCCTTATGTGCCAATTGCGATTTGCTGACGCCGGTATTATTCCGGGGTCGGGAGCTGCAATGGCGACGCATGCCCATTGCACCCCGAATGGCCCTGTTTCTGCCTGCCCCGGGAATTTAACCATCATGGAGTTGATATGAGCTACTCATTTACTGAGAAAAAACGCATCCGCAAAAATTTTGCCAAACGCGCCAGCGTGCTGCAGGTGCCGTTTCTTCTCGCCACACAGCTTGACTCGTATGCGTCATTTCTGCAGGCCGATGTGCCGCCGGAAAAACGCAAGAACGAAGGCTTGCAGGCTGCATTTACTTCGATATTCCCGATCGAGAGCCATTCTAAAAACGCCAGACTGGCTTTTGTCAGCTACACGCTGGGCGTGCCGCCGTTTGACGTCAAAGAATGCCAGCAGCGAGGGCTTACTTATGCTTCGCCACTGCGCGCCAAGGTGCAGCTCACCATCATGGACCGCGAGGCAAGCAAACCGACAGTGAAGGAGGTCAAGGAACAGGAAGTGTACATGGGCGAAATTCCGCTCATGACTTCGACGGGCTCTTTCGTAATTAACGGCACGGAGCGGGTGATCGTGTCGCAACTGCATCGGTCTCCCGGCGTGTTCTTTGAGCACGATCGTGGCAAAACTCATTCTTCCGGCAAGTTGCTTTTTTCCGCGCGCATCATACCCTACCGCGGTTCGTGGCTGGATTTCGAATTCGACCCGAAAGACTATTTGTATTTCCGTGTTGACCGCCGGCGCAAAATGCCGGTCACTACTCTGCTCAAGGCCATCGGCTACACCCCGGAACAGATCCTTGCGGGGTTTTTTGCATTCGATACTTTCCAGATCAGCAAGAAAGGCATTCAGTTCGAGCTGGTGCCGGAGCGCATGCGCGGCGAAATCGCTCGCTTCGATATCACCACCAAGAGCGGCAAGCTGATCGTTCCCAAGGACAAGCGGGTGACCGTCAAGCATGTTCGTGATATGGAGCAGGCGGGTCTGCAGAAAATCATCGTGCCAGCTGAATTCGTGGTCGGTCGCGTGTTGGCGCATAACGTCGTGGACAAGGAAAGCGGCGAGATCTTGGGACGTGCCAACGACGAAATTACCGAGGACCTGCTTAAAAAACTGCAAGATGCGCAGGTCGGCAAGATCAACACCATTTATACCAACGACCTCGATCAGGGTGGATATATTTCTCAGACACTGAGAATAGATGAGTGTGCGGATACCATGGCGGCGCAAGTAGCGATCTACCGCATGATGCGCCCGGGCGAACCGCCGACCGAAGATGCCGTGAAAACGCTGTTCCACGGGCTGTTCTATTCGGAAGACCGTTACGACTTGTCCCCAGTGGGGCGCATGAAATTCAACCGCCGCGTGGGACGGCAGCAATTGACGGGGCCTGGCACATTGTCCAACGAAGATATCGTTGCGGTAATCAGGATTCTGGTTGAGTTGAGAAACGGACGCGGCGAAATCGACGACATCGACCACCTCGGCAACCGTCGCGTGCGCTCCGTGGGCGAGCTCGCGGAAAATCAGTTCCGCGCAGGACTGGTGCGCGTCGAACGCGCAGTGCGCGAGCGCCTGTCGCAGGCGGAATCGGAAAATCTGATGCCGCACGACCTTATCAACGCCAAGCCGGTTTCGGCGGCAATACGCGAGTTTTTTGGATCCAGCCAACTCTCCCAATTCATGGATCAGACCAACCCGCTTTCGGAAATCACTCACAAAAGACGCGTATCGGCTTTGGGCCCGGGCGGGCTCACCCGCGAGCGCGCCGGATTTGAAGTACGTGACGTGCACCCCACCCATTATGGGCGGGTGTGCCCGATCGAAACGCCGGAAGGTCCAAACATCGGGCTCATCAATTCGCTGGCGCTTTATGCGCGCACCAACCAGTACGGCTTTATGGAAACTCCATACCGCAAGGTGGTGAACAGCAAGGTAACAGATGAAATCCATTATCTTTCGGCGATCGAGGAAGGGCAGTTTGTGATTGCGCAGGCGAATGCCGCGCTCGACAAAAAAGGCAAATTTGTGGATGAAATGGTTTCCTGCCGACACCACAACGAATTCACCATGTCCAGCCCGGATCGCGTCCAGTATATGGACGTGGCGCCGTCGCAAATCGTCTCGGTTGCTGCGTCCTTGATTCCGTTCTTGGAACACGACGATGCCAATCGTGCGCTGATGGGCTCGAACATGCAGCGCCAGGCGGTGCCTTGCCTGCGTGCCGAAAAACCGCTAGTCGGCACTGGCATCGAACGCACGGTAGCAGTGGATTCGGGTACCGCAGTACAGGCCTTGCGCGGCGGCGTGGTGGATTATGTGGACGCGTCGCGCATCGTGGTGCGCGTCAATGATAACGAAACCACCGCTGACGAGGTGGGAGTTGATATTTATAATTTGGTGAAATATACCCGCTCCAACCAGAACACCAATATCAATCAGCGGCCGGTGGTGAAGGTAGGGGACGCAATTGCGCGTGGCGACGTGATTGCTGACGGCGCTTCGACCGACATGGGCGAACTTGCGCTGGGGCAAAACCTGCTGGTGGCGTTCATGCCGTGGAACGGCTACAACTTCGAGGACTCGATTCTGATTTCCGAGCGCATTGTGGGCGATGAACGATTTACTTCGATCCACATCGAAGAACTTTCGGTGGTGGCGCGCGATACCAAGTTGGGTCCAGAGGAAATCACTCGCGATATTTCCAATCTTTCTGAAACGATGCTGTCGCGGCTTGACGAATCCGGCATTGTTTATATCGGCGCCGAAGTCGAAGCGGGCGATGTGCTGGTCGGTAAAGTAACGCCGAAGGGCGAAACTCAGCTTACGCCGGAAGAAAAACTACTGCGTGCGATTTTCGGCGAAAAAGCCTCCGACGTGAAAGACACCAGCTTGCGCGTGCCTTCGGGCATGTCGGGAACGGTGATCGATGTGCAGGTGTTCACCCGCGAAGGAATCGAACGCGACAAGCGCGCCCAGCAGATCATTGATGACGAGCTCAGGCGCTATAAGAAAGATTTGGCGGACCAAATGCGCATTGTCGAAGATGACACATTTGGCCGCATCGAGCGCTTGCTGGTAGGGAAAACTGCCAATGGCGGACCCAAGAAACTCACCAGGGGCACCAAACTTACCAAGTCTTATCTTGCCGAAGTGGAACGCCACAGCTGGTTTGATATCCGCCTTGCCAACGATCAGGCTAGCCGGCAGCTCGAGCAGCTCAAGGAAAGCCTGGCGCAACAACGTCAGGATTTTGACGCGGCCTTTGAAGCGAAGAAAAAGAAACTCACCAGCGGAGACGAGCTGCCGCCCGGCGTACAGAAGATGGTGAAAGTATATGTTGCGGTGAAGCGCCGCCTCCAGCCCGGAGACAAGATGGCCGGCCGTCACGGTAATAAAGGTGTCATTTCCAAGATCGTGCCCGTGGAGGACATGCCTTACATGGCCGATGGTACGCCGATGGACATCGTGCTGAATCCCCTCGGAGTGCCTTCGCGCATGAACGTGGGCCAGATACTGGAAACACACCTCGGATGGGCGGCGAAAGGCCTGGGGCAGAAAATCGGCGAGATGCTGAAAGCGCACGCCAAGATTTCCGACATGCGCAAGGCGCTGACGCTAGTTTACAACTCCAGCGGCCGGCCCGAAGACATTGCCTCCCTCAGTGATGCGGAGGTGATGAATCTGGCGCAGAACCTCAAGGACGGTGTGCCGTTTTCTACCCCGGTCTTTGACGGAGCCACCGAAGAAGAAATCAAGAACATGCTGGAGCTTGCGGGATTGCCACGCTCCGGGCAGATCCTGCTTTACGACGGCAGAACCGGTGACCCGTTTGACCGTCCGGTGACGGTGGGTTTCATGCATGTGATGAAACTGCACCATTTGGTGGACGACAAGATGCACGCGCGCTCCACTGGCCCTTATAGCTTGGTTACCCAGCAGCCTTTGGGGGGCAAGGCGCAGTTCGGCGGACAGCGTTTCGGCGAAATGGAAGTGTGGGCGCTCGAGGCTTATGGCGCGTCCTATACCCTGCAGGAGATGCTCACCGTCAAATCGGACGATGTCTCTGGCCGTACCAAGGTTTATGAAAACATTGTCAAGGGCGAACACAAGATTGATGCGGGCATGCCGGAGTCATTCAACGTTCTGGTAAAAGAGATTCGCTCGCTGGCCATAGACATTGATCTGGATCGTTATTGATTTGGGACACAGACCGCTAAATTTAAGGAGTAGCAAATGAAAGCTCTGCTCGATCTGTTTAAACAGGTCACCCAGGAGGAAGAGTTCGACGCTATCAAGATCGGACTTGCATCACCTGAAAAAATCCGCTCCTGGTCTTACGGTGAAGTCAAAAAGCCGGAGACCATCAACTACCGTACCTTCAAACCGGAACGGGACGGACTGTTCTGCGCCAAAATTTTCGGTCCCGTCAAGGATTACGAATGTCTGTGCGGCAAATACAAGCGGCTCAAACACCGCGGCGTGATCTGCGAAAAATGTGGAGTGGAAGTGACTTTATCCAAAGTACGCCGCGAGCGCATGGGGCATATCGAGCTTGCGAGTCCAGTCGCTCATATCTGGTTCCTGAAATCGCTGCCTTCCCGTTTGGGCATGGTGCTCGACATGACGCTGCGCGACATCGAGCGGGTGCTGTATTTCGAGGCGTACGTGGTGACGGATCCCGGCATGACGCCTTTAAATCGCTGCCAATTGCTTTCGGAAGACGATTATCTTGCCAAGGTGGAAGAATACGGCGATGAGTTTTCGGCAAGCATGGGCGCCGAGGGAATTCGCGAATTGCTGCGCAACCTGGATCTCAACCAGGAGGTCGAAAACCTGCGCAAGGAGCTCGCGGCCACCGGCTCCGATAGCAAGATCAAAAAGCTGGCGAAGCGCCTCAAAGTGCTGGAGGCGTTCCATCAATCGGGCATCAAACCGGATTGGATGATCATGGAAGTCCTGCCGGTACTGCCGCCGGAATTGCGTCCGCTGGTGCCGCTCGACGGTGGGCGTTTTGCAACTTCCGATCTTAACGATTTGTACCGCCGCGTGATCAATCGCAATAACCGGCTGAAGAGGCTTTTGGAACTTAAAGCGCCGGAGATCATCGTGCGCAACGAAAAGCGCATGCTGCAGGAATCGGTGGATTCCCTGCTTGACAACGGACGCCGCGGCAAAGCCATGACCGGGGCCAACAAACGCGCGTTGAAATCACTTGCTGACATGATAAAGGGCAAAGGCGGGCGCTTCCGCCAGAATCTGTTGGGCAAGCGCGTGGATTACTCAGGGCGTTCGGTGATCGTGGTCGGCCCACAGTTAAAGCTGCACCAGTGCGGCTTACCGAAGAAAATGGCGCTGGAACTATTTAAACCGTTCATCTTCCACAAGCTGGAACTGCTTGAACCCGGTACCACCATCAAGGCGGCGAAACGCCTGGTGGAAGCCGAAGTACCCGAAGTGTGGGACATTCTTGAGGAGGTAATCCGCGAGCACCCGGTGCTGCTCAACCGTGCGCCGACGTTGCATCGTTTGGGCATTCAGGGTTTTGAACCGGTGCTGATCGAGGGCAAGGCCATCCAGCTGCATCCCTTGGTGTGCGCCGCGTTTAACGCCGACTTCGACGGCGACCAGATGGCAGTGCATGTGCCACTCTCGCTGGAAGCCCAGATGGAAGCGCGAACGCTGATGTTGTCGAGCAACAATGTGCTTTCGCCTTCGAATGGCGAGCCGATCATCGTGCCATCGCAGGATATCGTGCTCGGACTGTATTACACCACGCGCGAGAAGGTTAACGCTTGGGGACAAGGCATGCAGTTCTCCGACATGGCGGAAGTCACGCGTGCGTACGAATCGCACCAAGTTGAACTGAATGCCAGAATTCAGGTGCGTATCAAGGAGTTTGAGATCAATGCTGACGGGGAACGCAGCGAGAAACGCACGCGCTACGAAACGACCGTGGGACGGGCGCTGCTGTCCGAAATTCTGCCTGCGGGCTTGCCGTTTGAACTGATCAACAAACCGCTTAAGAAAAAGGAAATCTCGAAGCTTATCAATGCAAGCTTCCGCCGTTGCGGCCTCAGAGAGACCGTAATTTTTGCGGACAAGCTGATGTATGCCGGATTTACGCTGGCGACTCGTGCCGGCATTTCGATTTGCGTGGACGATATGCTGGTGCCGCAGCAAAAAAATGAAATCATTTCCTCGGCGGAGAAAGAAGTACAGGAAATCGAGGCGCAATATACATCGGGGCTGGTGACCCAAGGGGAACGTTATAACAAAGTAGTGGACATCTGGGGACGGGCCGGGGATGTGGTGGCGAAAGCAATGATGGAGCAACTTGGCACCGAGGCGGTCCTGGAATGGGACCAGAAGAAGGGCGCCGTGCCTATGATTGACAAGAAAGGCGGTGCCGTGACCCAGGAGTCATTCAACTCGATATACATGATGGCAGATTCCGGAGCCCGCGGTTCGGCGGCGCAAATTCGCCAGCTCGCCGGAATGCGTGGATTGATGGCGAAGCCCGACGGCTCGATTATCGAAACTCCGATCACCGCCAATTTCCGCGAAGGCCTGAACGTGCTGCAATACTTCATTTCCACGCACGGTGCGCGCAAAGGTCTTGCAGACACCGCATTGAAGACCGCAAATTCCGGTTACCTGACGCGGCGCTTGGTGGATGTGACCCAGGATTTAGTGGTGACCGAAGAAGACTGCGGCACTACCCAAGGGGTGGTGATGAAAGCGCTGGTTGAAGGCGGCGAAGTGGTGGAAGCTCTGCGCGAGCGCATTCTCGGTCGTGTGGCGGCCACTGACATAATGAGTCCTGAAACAACGCAAGTTCTAATTCAAGCGGGCACGCTGCTGGACGAAGATCTGCTCGAGGCCATTGAACTGCAGGGCGTAGATGAAGTGAAAGTGCGTACCCCGTTGACCTGTGAAACCCGTTATGGGCTGTGCGCCAAATGTTATGGGAGGGATCTCGGGCGAGGGCAGTTGGTTAACGTAGGCGAAGCGGTGGGCGTAATCGCAGCCCAATCAATAGGCGAGCCGGGAACCCAGCTGACCATGCGCACCTTTCATATCGGAGGCGCCGCCTCGCGCACCGTGGTAGTGAGTCAGGTCGAGGCCAAATCCAATGGCACGGCGCACTTTAGTTCGATTATGCGCTACGTGACCAATGCCAAAGGCGAACAAGTGGCGATTTCGCGCAGTGGTGAAGTGATAATCCAGGACGACAACGGACGCGAGCGCGAGCGCCACAAAGTGCCTTACGGCGCTAACCTGACGATCAAAGACGGGGCCAAGGTCAAAGCAGGGCAGGTGCTGGCGAACTGGGATCCGCACACCAGACCCATCATCACCGAATATGCCGGTCGCGTACGCTTTGAAAATGTCGAGGATGGCGTTACCGTGGCAAAGCAAATCGATGAAGTCACGGGGCTTTCCACGCTGGTGGTGATTGATCCCAAACGGCGCGGTGTGGCACAGGCCAAAGGATTGCGCCCGCAAGTGAAACTCCTTGATGACAAAGACCGGGAAGTGAAGATTGCGGGCACCGATTTGCCGGTCAACATCACTTTTCAAATCGGCTCCATCATTACCGTGAAAGACGGGCAGCAGGTGGGCGTGGGCGAAGTGCTGGCGCGGATTTCGCAAGAAACCAGTAAAACTCGCGATATCACTGGGGGCCTGCCGCGCGTTGCCGAGCTCTTCGAAGCGCGTTCGCCGAAAGATGCCGGCGTATTGGCGGAAGTGACCGGCACCGTGTCTTTCGGCAAAGATACCAAGGGCAAGCAGCGCCTAGTCATCACTGATCTGGATGGCGTAGCGCATGAGTACCTGATACCCAAGGACAAACATGTGATGGCGCACGACGGCCAAGTTGTGAACAAGGGCGAAATGATCGTAGACGGCCCCGCCGATCCGCATGACATCCTGCGGTTGCTGGGTGTGGAAGCACTGGCACGCTATATTACCGATGAAGTGCAGGACGTCTACCGCTTGCAGGGTGTAAAGATCAACGACAAGCACATTGAAGTTATCGTGCGCCAGATGTTGCGCCGGGTGCAGATCATCGATGCGGGCGATACTTACTTCATTCCGGGTGAACAGGTTGAGCGCGCGGGAGTCTTGGAAGAAAACGAGCGCGTCACCTCCGAGGGCAAGAAAGCCGCAACCTTTGATTACATGCTGCTTGGCATCACCAAGGCTTCGCTCTCCACCGATTCCTTTATCTCCGCAGCTTCATTCCAGGAAACCACGCGCGTGCTGACCGAGGCGGCGATCATGGGTAAGAAGGACGAATTGCGTGGTCTCAAGGAAAACGTCATTGTCGGCCGTCTGATTCCCGCGGGCACCGGACTCGCTTTTCACAATACGCGACGCAAGCAAGCGGCAACGGGTCCTGCGGAAAGCACTGAAGTGAGCGAAGCCGGTGCGGGAGAAGCGAAAGATGCCGAGCATGCGGCTTGACAGGCATCGATTAACTCCATAAAATCCACAGTCCTTTCGAGCGGGCGGCGCGGCACTTAACCACGCCGTCCGTATTTTTTAGGAAAACAGCTAAATGCCGACAATCAACCAGTTAGTGAGCGGGGCGAGAACCGCCAAGCGCACGAAAAGCAAGGTTCCAGCGCTGGGCAATGCGCCGCAAAAGCGCGGCGTGTGCACGCGCGTCTATACCACTACGCCGAAAAAACCGAATTCCGCTTTGCGCAAGGTGGCACGTGTGCGACTCACCAATGGATTCGAAGTGACCAGTTACATCGGAGGCGAAGGGCACAATCTGCAGGAGCATTCGGTAGTGCTGATCCGCGGCGGGCGGGTCAAGGACCTGCCTGGTGTTCGCTACCACACGGTGCGCGGCAGCCTCGATACCGCCGGGGTGAAAGATCGCAAGCAGGGGCGGTCTAAATATGGCGCCAAGCGTGTGAAGGCGGCTTAACGAGTTTGCGAGGTATTCATGCCACGACGCAGAGAAGTTCCGAAACGCACTATATTGCCGGACCCAAAATACACCAACCAAGACGTCGCTAAGTTCGTGAACGTGCTGATGACGCGCGGCAAAAAATCGGTCGCCGAAAGAATTGTCTACGGTGCTTTGGGACAGATCGCAAAAAAAACCGGCAAGGATCCTCTTGAGGTCTTCGGCCAGGCCATTGCTAATGTGAGGCCGGTGGTTGAAGTGAAGAGCCGCCGCGTTGGCGGCGCCAACTACCAAGTGCCTGTGGAAGTTCGGCCGGTACGGCGCACCGCGCTTGCCATGCGTTGGTTGCGCGATGCCGCTCGCGGGCGCGGTGAAAAATCCATGGGCGCGCGCCTTGCGGGAGAACTCGCCGAGGCGGCTGAAGGCCGGGGTGGGGCAGTAAAAAGACGCGAGGAAGTGCATCGGATGGCCGAAGCGAACAAGGCTTTCTCGCATTACCGCTTCTAGACCCTAGGAAATCTTCAAGGATGAACTTGGCCGTGGCCCGCAAAACACCGATCGAACGCTACCGCAACATCGGCATCACCGCGCATATTGATGCCGGAAAGACCACGACCACGGAACGCATCCTGTTTTACACCGGTGTGTCGCACAAGCTGGGTGAAGTACATGACGGGACTGCGATCATGGACTGGATGGAACAGGAGCAGGAGCGCGGAATCACCATTACTTCGGCTGCCACTACTTGCTTCTGGAAGGGCATGGACCGCAGCCATCCAGAGCACCGTATCAATATCATCGACACCCCCGGCCATGTGGATTTCACCATCGAAGTGGAGCGCAGCCTGCGAGTGCTGGACGGCGCATGCACGGTGTTCTGTGCAGTAGGCGGAGTGCAGCCACAGACCGAAACTGTATGGCGCCAGGCCAATAAATACCGCGTACCGCGCCTTGCTTTTGTCAACAAAATGGACCGCCAGGGCGCAAACTTCATGCGCGTCTATGAACAGATGAAGTCGCGCCTGAAGGCTAATCCGGTGCCCGTTCAGCTGCCGGTGGGCGCAGAAGAAAAATTTGAGGGCGTGGTTGATCTGGTGAAAATGAAAGCGATCTACTGGGATGACAGCACCCAAGGAATGAAATTTGAAGAGCGCGATGTTCCGGCGGCAATGCTCGAAGAATGCAAGCATTGGCGCGAAAAAATGATCGAAACCGCCGCAGAGGCTTCTGAAGAACTGATGCACAGCTACCTTGAAAAAGGCGAGCTGGCGCCGGAGGACATCAGGCGTGGCTTGCGTCTGCGCACCATACACAACGAAATCGTGCCGATGTTGTGCGGCTCCGCTTTTAAGAACAAGGGTGTACAAGCGATGCTGGATGCAGTGATAGACTATCTTCCTGCACCGGTGGATATTCCCCCGGTAAAGGGCGAGCTGGAAAACGGCCAGCCAGGCGAGCGCCATGCCTCGGATGACGAGCCTTTTTCCGGACTGGCGTTCAAAATAGCAAGCGACCCTTATGTCGGGCAGTTGATTTTCTTCCGCGTCTATTCCGGTGTGGTGAAATCCGGAGATACCGTGTACAACCCGGTGAAGGGCAAGAAGGAGCGCATCGGGCGCCTGTTGCAAATGCATGCGAACCAGCGCGATGAAATCAAGGAAGTGCGCGCGGGCGATATTGCCGCGGCGGTGGGTTTGCGCGAAGCGACTACCGGGGACACCCTTTGCGACCCGAATAAAGTGATTACGCTTGAACGCATGGTGTTCCCCGAACCGGTAATTCACGTCGCAGTGGAACCCAAGACTAAAGCCGACCAAGAGAAAATGGGCATGGCATTGAACCGTCTGGCGCAGGAAGACCCTTCATTCCGCGTGCGCACTGACGAAGAATCCGGGCAAACCATCATTTCCGGTATGGGCGAGCTGCACCTGGAAATAATCGTGGATCGAATGAAGCGCGAGTTCGGAGTTGAAGCCAACGTGGGCGCGCCGCAAGTTGCATATCGCGAGACCATCAAAAGGACAGCGGAGGAAGTCGAAGGCAAGTTCATCAAACAGTCGGGCGGCCGCGGCCAATACGGCCATGTTTGGCTGAAACTTGAGCCCAATCCCGCCAAGGGATATGAGTTTGTGGACGCGATCAAGGGCGGCGTGGTGCCGCGCGAATATATTCCAGCAGTGCAAAAAGGGCTGCTGGATACTCTTCCCAATGGCGTGTTGGCGGGCTTTCCGGTGGTGGACGTGAAAGTGACTCTGTTCGACGGTTCTTACCACGAGGTGGACTCAAACGAAAATGCTTTCAAAATGGCGGCATCGTTTGCCTTTAAGGACGGCATGCGCAGAGCCAATCCGGTGCTGCTCGAGCCGATGATGGCTGTGGAAGTGGAAACCCCGGAAGATTTCATGGGCAATGTGGTCGGCGATCTGAATTCGCGGCGCGGCATAATCCAGGGGATGGAGGATTTGCTGCCCGGAATAAAGCTCATTCGCGCAGAAGTACCGCTTGCTAAAATGTTTGGTTACTCGACTTCATTGCGTTCGGCTACGCAGGGGCGTGCTACCTACACTATGGAATTCAAACATTACGTTGAAATGCCCAAGAGCGAAGCGGAAGCAATCATCAACAAGAAATAATCGAGTACTAAGGAAGCGATATGGCAAAAGGCAAATTTGAGCGGACCAAGCCGCATGTAAACGTCGGGACGATTGGGCACGTGGATCATGGCAAGACCACGCTTACTGCGGCGATGACCATGGTGCTGGCCAAGAAGTACGGAGGCGAGGCGAAGAGTTACGACCAGATTGATTCGGCGCCGGAGGAAAAAGCGCGGGGGATTACCATCAATACGGCGCACGTGGAATACGAGACGGCCAAGCGCCACTATGCGCATGTGGACTGTCCGGGGCATGCGGACTATGTAAAGAACATGATTACCGGGGCGGCGCAAATGGACGGGGCGATTTTAGTGGTGTCTGCCGCAGACGGGCCCATGCCGCAAACGCGAGAGCACATTTTGCTCGCGCGCCAGGTGGGGGTGCCCTACATCGTG
>DASPRE010000020.1:0-8673 GCA_035624615.1 Burkholderiales bacterium
TTATAAAAATTATAAAGTTTTGCATTCAAAATAATTTGATCTAAGTCAAGAAATTATGACAGCGCCGACATGTAATGTGACGCACGTTACTCAATTGCTAACAGCGCCGCGCCGAGCAACCCCAATTTCGCGTTGGTCACCACATGCACAGGAATTTTTGCAACAACCGCGGAATACCCTCCCTTGGCGTTGAATGCGGTGCAAAACCGTCCTTCACTGAGACGCGGAAGAATTTTCGGCGCGATTCCCCCAGCAATGTAAACACCTCCCCGCGCCATAACGGATAGCGCATGATCGCCTGCAAGGGCTCCGAAACAAGCAATGAACAGATCAAGCGCATGCAAACACATTGGATCGCCGAGATCGAGAGCGGCACGGGTAATCGCCGCCGCGCTCTCGTCCGAGGATAGGGCAGCGGAGACCACTGGCGGTTTATTCTCGCTTCGACAAACAAATTCATAGATGCGCACCAATCCAGGACCTGAAACTACATGCTCTGAGCTGACGCGGCCCTGGCGCGAATATAAATCCCGAAATAGGTCGAACGCCTCGGGCATCGCCGGCGCAAAGCCGGCATGCCCTCCTTCTCCAGCGACTACCAAGTATCTTTTTGCAGTCCGCACTAGATAAGCCACGCCGAGCCCCGTACCTGGGCCGATTACCACGCGCGGCGCCCCGGCGACTGGTTCGCCGGATTGCAGCGTGACAAGGTCTGCAGGCTGAAGCAACTCGATGCCCGCGGCCGCCGCTGCAAAGTCATTAACTACCTTGACACGTGCAATTCCAAAGTGTTCCGCAATTAGGTCACCATCTATTGACCACGGTAAATTGGTCATTCGCACGCGATTGTCAAAAACCGGTCCCGCGACGCCAAAACAGGCACCCGCAATCCTTTGCGACGAGCGCCGTTGCGCAGTCCAGTCGGAAAAAAACTTCTTTAAAACACCGAAGAAATCCGGGTACCGGCTACCGAGGTAGCGAACGCCGAATAGAGTAACCCACCTTCCGTCCTGCAGCTCGCCAAGCTCGAGCAGCGTCTTGGTCCCTCCGACATCGCCTGCGAGAATCAAATTTCGACCGCGAGATGGAGTTCGCAATGACGCGCGATGGCTTCGCCGCGCGCGCGAAGTCGTTTTGCTCCCGCCCAAGGTTTTTTTCGGCGCTGCATTTGGGTATCGATTCAGCATGACTGAGCCTTTGTTGGTCGGATTAGCGGGACATTATGGTGCAAAAGTCCTTTTTATATTTTAGTATTCTGCGACCCTGGCTCAGTTCCTGGCATCCACGAGGATTGGCGGCACGCAAACTAGAGACCTATTTTTGAATACGAATTCATCGACAATTCGCGTCCTGTTCGCGTCGCCCGAGTGTGCGCCGATGGCCAAAACCGGTGGGCTCGGCGACGTTTGCGCGGGACTACCGCCTGCACTTCGCGAACTGCGAGTGGACGTGCGAGTACTGCTACCTGGCTATCCAAGTGTTCTGGCAGCCACCGGCAACGGGCGGGAAATGGCGCGTTTGAAACCGTTCGAAGCCCCATTCGAAGCACGCCTCCTTATGGGGCATTTGCCGAACGGCGTCCCACTGATCACTCTGGACAGCCCGCACCTATATGCTCGCGCCGGCGGCCCATACCAAAACGAGGCTGGCGAGGATTGGCCGGATAACGGCTGGCGCTTCGGGATGCTTTCCAAAGTGGCGGCAATACTGGGCAGCGAGCGTAGCCCACTCGACTGGCGTCCTCATGTCGTTCATTGCAACGACTGGCCGGTGGCGCTTGCCCCCGCGTATCTACACTATACTCTCGGGCCGCGGGCCGCGGCAGTCATGACTGTTCATAATATGGCGTTTCAGGGTACCTTCAAGCCCGATCTGGTAGCTGCACTTGGTCTTCCTCAATCCAGTTTCGCGATTGATGGCCTGGAATTCCACGGTCGAATGTCATTTCTTAAGGCCGGTCTGCTTTATGCCGACGCGATCACTACGGTTAGTCCAACCTACGCACGCGAGATCCAGCACGAACCGCTCGGATTCGGCATGCAAGGGCTGCTTCACCAGCGAAGGCATGCGCTATCCGGAATCCTTAATGGGATAGATACGTCCGTATGGAATCCTGAAACAGATCCGCTTATCGTGCAGCGCTACAATGCGGACACTCTCGACAACAAGCTGTTGAACAAGCAAGAGCTGCAGCGCCGGATGCGGCTCATGGTCGATCCGGAAATTCCGTTGCTCGGAGTAATAAACCGTTTCACGCAGCAAAAGGGGACCGATGTGCTGGTCGAGGCAGCGTCGCGGCTTAACGAGCTACCGGCGCAGCTGGTCGCCCTAGGCGCTGGACAGCGCGAGCTGGAAGATGCGCTTCGCCGGGTTGCGGCGCGACACACCGGGAATATCGCCGCTGCAATCGGCTTCGATGAGGATCTCGCGCATTTGATCGAGGCCGGTGCTGACATGTTTCTCATGCCCTCGCGATTTGAACCGTGCGGCTTGAATCAGATGTACAGTCAGCGTTACGGGACGCCACCCGTGGCGCGCGCCACCGGCGGACTTGCCGATACCATCGTCGACTGCAATTCCGAGACGCTAGCCAACCGGAGTGCCACCGGTTTCCTGTTCGAGCAGCTGAATGCACCTTCGCTGCTCGCAGCGGTCCGGCGCGCAGTCACTACGTATCGCGACCGCAGCAGCTGGAGAACTTTGCAGCAGAATGGCATGGCGCGGCATTTTGGTTGGGACACTGCCGCGCGCCAATACGCTGACATCTACGCTCGGCTGGCCGGCCAGGATTCAAATGTGAATCCGCGTTAAACCCAGATCATCAGTCCGGGCTCGAAGCGGTGGCTCAGCAACGGGTGATGCGGGTATGCGCGGATAAAGTATTCGAGCTTGCCGCATATATCCGGAACCAGATTCAGTATGTATTGGTGCTCTCCGGACGCGTTGACAGTGTTGTCAGATACAAATACATGGCGTGTGAAATTGCGTTTGTCATCGAGTTCCTTCGCGGCACCGGATAGCAGCAGTTCGACAGTGATATCCTCGGACTTTAGCCCGTTCAGCCGCACCCCAACCTCGAAACGCACCTCGTCGCCGAAGAAAATATTTTTTATCGGTACGTCAAGACGCCGCAACGAGACGCCAGACCAAGCTTCGCGTATCCGGTGCTTCCATGCTGCGATCGCGCGTGCAGCCTCGAAATGATTTCTGGAATAATCATCACAGTTTCGTGCAGCGGGAAAATAGAACTTGGAGACATACTCCTCCACCATGCGGCTGGTGTTGAACCGGGGAAGCAGGCTTGCGATTGAACGCTTCGCCATCTTGATCCATTCCGAGGAAAAACCTTGCTTGCCGCGGTCGTAATACATTGGGATCACGTGGTCCTGCAATATTTCGTATAGCGAGCGGCTTTCCTCATGGTTTCTGTGTTGCTCATCGAGCGCTTCCGAGGCCGGCTTGATCGCCCAACCGTTGTCGCCCTGATAACCTTCGTCCCACCAGCCGTCCAGTACCGAAAGATTGATCACGCCGTTGATGCCCGCTTTCATGCCGGAGCTACCTGATGCTTCTCTTGGATAAACCGGATTGTTCAGCCAGACATCGACTCCGGACACGAGACGCCGCGCCAAGTGCAAATCGTAGCCTTCGACAAATAGGATCTTTCCCTCGAACTCGGGCATGGAAGCAACTTGAATGACGCGCCGGATCAGCTCCTGGCCGGGTTCATCAGCCGGATGCGCCTTGCCGGCGAAGAGGAATAATACTGGGCGTTGTGGATCGCGCACGATCTCGCGCAGCCATTCGAGATTCTCGAACAGGAGAGTTGCGCGCTTATAGGTTGCGAAGCGCCGTCCGAAACCTATGGTAAGCACATTTGGGTTGGCTGGATCAGCGAGCTTGAGCAGCCGGTCGAGGTGCGCCTCACTGCCGCGATTGCGAAAATGCTGGATTCTGATCAGATGGCGGACCAAGTGCAGCATCTGCGTCTTGAGCTGTTGGTGCACACTCCAGAAAATTTGCTCCGGTATCTTGGCGATGCGCTCCAGACTGGACGGGTCGCCGACGCTCCGGCTCCAGTCATCCCCGAGAAAACGGTCGAAAAGGTCAGCCCATTCGGGCGCAAGGAACGTCGCGACATGCACCCCGTTAGTCACGTAGGTAACCGGGTTTTCCTCGGGCGGAATTTGCGGCCACAGATTTTTTAATACGCGAGCCGACACTCCGCCGTGAATGCGGCTTACTCCGTTTTGGAAGCGCGATCCGCGCACCGCAAGAGCAGTCATGCTGAACTCGCCATTACCCGGGGTTTGCCCCAGCCCAAGCAGCTGCGCGCTGCTCAAACTCAGTTCACGGCAAAAACGCTCGAAGTAATGCAGGATTGCCTGGTCGGAAAAATGATCGTGTCCCGCGGGGACTACGGTATGTGTAGTGAACAGGGTGTTCACCGCAACCGCTTCCAGCGCACTCGAGATGTCGAGGCCTTCGCGGATCAAATTACGCACGCGCTCAAGTACTAAAAATGCGGAGTGGCCTTCATTGATGTGCCAGACCGTTGGCTTGAAGTTCATCGCGTACAGCGCGCGCACGCCACCTATGCCAAGGATAATTTCCTGTTCGAGCCGGGTGTTATGGTCTCCGCCATAAAGCCTGTGCGTGATGTCGCGATCTTCTGGACGGTTTACTTCGAGGTCTGTATCCAGAAGATAAAGCGTAACGCGTCCGACCTGTGCCCGCCACACTTTGACCCTGACGTCTCGCGCGGCAACCTCGACGGAAACGTGAATTTCGCTGCCATCCTCGCGCAGCTCGGGTGAAATCGGCAGATCGCCGAAATCGGAATCGGTATAGGCCGCATGTTGGTTACCCTCGCCATCCACGCGCTGCTGGAAATAGCCTTGGCGATAGAGAAGGCCCACCGCAACGAACGGAATCTGCAAATCACTCGCGGCCTTGCAATGGTCCCCGGCCAAAATGCCGAGACCTCCGGAATAAATCGGCAAGCTTTCTTGGAATCCGAATTCGGCGCAGAAATAAGCGACTAAATCTTTCCCAGGCACCAATCCCTTATCGGTGGCGCGCATCGGCTCGTTCCGGTAGGCGTCATATGCCGACAGGACCCGGTCAAAATCGTGCATAAATATCGGATCAGCGGCAGCATTAACCAGCCGTTGCTGGTCAATGTATTTGAGAAATGCTTTGGGACTATGCCGCAAGGCGTCCCACAAAGCCGGGTGCAGACGGGCGAACAGGGTCCGCGTCGCGCGATCCCAACTGTACCAGAGATTGTTGGCGAGCTCTTCGAGACGTGCCAGTTGCGGTGGAATTCTGGGATTAACCCCTAGCGAAAAGGTAGTGCCTGGTCCTGGCTGCATAGCGTTTTTAAAGTGCCGCAGTCAAGCGGCCATCGGATCCTTCTCGATTTGCATCAGTGCCTTATTTTAACCTAAATCGGAACAACGAAGAGGTCGTTCCGGCCGAATAGATGTCAGCCGCCGTAACCAACATGCCGGGCTGCGTTCGAGGCAATGTACGCAACTTCTTAAGGTAAAAATTTTTCCAAAGTACTGCTCGTTTGATCTACGTCAAATCCCGCGTGAACTAAGCAGCTATCATAATTTGGCAAAAAGATAAGTTTTGATTGACCCACGTGTATACCGTTTTCGCAGACAGGAATGATGCCGCAAAACGTCTCGCGCTAGCGCTTGATTCTTATCGCGGGAAAAACCCACTGTTGCTGGCCATTCCGCGCGGAGCGGTCCCGATGGGAAGAGCAATAGCCGATGAGCTCGATGGCGAGCTGGACGTTTTGCTGGTACGCAAACTCCGATCGCCTTATTCTCCTGAATTGGCGATCGGTGCACTCGATGAAACCGGGTGGACGTACATTGCCCCACACGCACGCCAGGTCGGCGCAACAACCGATTACATCGAGCGGGAAAAGCAGACGCAGCTTGCCCTTTTGAAACAGCGGCGCACGCTTTACACGCCGGGAGGGGTGCCGCTCGATCCAAAGGGAAGGATCGTTATAGTGGTAGATGACGGCCTGGCCACCGGCGCAACAATGGTCGCCGCACTCCATGCCGTGCGCACGAAAGCCCCTGCGAGACTGGTCTGCGCCGTGCCAGTCGCCTCGTCCCGAAGTCTCGAATTAGTCCGCGGTCACTGTGACGAAATGATATGCCTAGAAGTACCACAGGACTTCTACGCTGTCGGCCAGTTCTACGCCTCATTCCCGCAGGTCGAGGACCAAGATGTTGTTGCGCTGCTAAAGACACGGCGACGCGAGCGCGAGGTTCAGCATGACTAAATCACCAAATGCTGCAGGGCTACGCAGTGGTTTAAGCGAGCTAGTCACAGTTCCTTCAGGAAAGGTGCATCTTGAAGGAATGCTTGAATTGGCCGAAAAACCCCAAGGTATCGTTTTATTTGCTCACGGCAGCGGCAGCAGCAGGTTGAGTCCACGCAATAATTTTGTAGCTCGGCAACTGCGCGCCAGTGGGCTCGGCACCTTGCTGATAGATCTGCTTACACCCGAGGAAGATCAAACCTACGAAACACGTTTCGACATTGGGCTGCTTACGGTCCGGCTTGGCGATGCGGCGGAATGGCTGAGGAAATATTCCGCAACGAATAACCTGGCACTTGGTTTGTTTGGCGCAAGCACGGGGGCTGCGGCAGCGTTGCGTGTTGCCGCTGATTTTCCACAATACGTTGCCGCGGTCGTTTCACGCGGTGGACGTCCGGATTTAACCGGGGATGACCGGCTTGCCCGTGTCGCCGCCCCGACGCTTCTAATCGTGGGAGGACACGATTTTGGCGTGATTGAGCTAAACGAAGAGACCTATCGCAAGCTTAAATGCGAAAAGGAGTTGTCGATCGTCCCGGGCGCGACGCATCTTTTTGAAGAACCGGGCACACTGGAAAAAGTCGCTGCTGTTGCGGCACGCTGGTTTGCACGCCACCTTCATTAGTTAAAGACTAGGAACAAGGACCAAGCTTTCTTTCGGAAGAATTTCGGGATCGTTACTCGCGAATAGCATCCCCTGCCAACTCGCCTAAAATCAAAAATCGTATAGTTTGATGCGGTACATCGTAAATTTCATTGGTCCGAGAACCGCTAACACATCTCCGCGGAAGACTGACAGCAACGCCATTATTAACGACGGCACCAGAGTCGAGACTGTGACCTATGCAATCCAATGCTTCGTAAGTTATTGGGGGAACCGCGATACCAAGCGATTGCAGGCCTACGAGTATCGGGTTAATGGACCCTTCGAGGTTATTCGCCGATGGAAGCGGGAGCGGAGGTGGTGGCGGATTCACTGAAGTCACCGTCATCAAGCCGTTTGCGTAGCTGATGTTGTAGTTGCTGGCGCTAAAAGTTCCGCCAGTCGCAGCGCTTGGCACAATCGGGTACGTGCCCGCCGGCGCCGGGGCCGGCGCACCGGTACTGGTCAAAGTGACACTGCCGATCGTTTCGCCAAATTGCAGTCCCGCCGAGGTAAATTCACTTCCCGTAAAGATGAAGGTATTGCCAACGAGCTTGCTTTCATTGTCCGCTTTCACGGTAAGTGCCCCCGGGGTAATATCGAGCATGCTGGCACCGGGATTGAAGCTAGCGCCCGCGTAGTTGCCTGCGGAACTACCACCGAGCGGATTGAGCACGCCCCCGGTGTAGCTGTAATTTCCTACATTTTCCCCAGCGTTGCGTGTAATACTTGCCAGCGTTGCCGTTACCTTTCCCGGTGTCGTATCGTTAATCGCCGTAACATTGCCGTTCCAGTCGGTCACGTTTGTGTTCACCTGACCACTCAAGCTCACAGGAATGGTGCCCGCCGATGGGTCACTCATGCCGTAAGCTTTCGTCTGATTCGCGATCGTACCGGTCAGTGTGCCTGCTTTGGTAATCGACAGCGCAGGATTGTTCGAAGTGTCGAAACTCTTGTTGTAATTGCCGTTGCTCGCAGACAGTGTCACCGCACCATTGGTGATGTTGTACAAGCCCACGTTTTCACCTACTTGACGCGTCAGACTGGTTAAGCTTCCGGTCACCGCACTGTCATCCACCGACACCACCCCGTTCCAGGTCACAATTGACGGATTGTTCACCAGCCCCGAGAGCGTCACACCAATGCCCCCCAGCGCCGGATCATCGGTGCCATACACTTTGCTTTGACTGGCAATCGAACCGGTTAAATTGGCTTTGCTAATGGTAAGCGTCGGAGACCCGCTAAAGCTCGGCGCATTGTAATTGCCCGCGGCAGAACCGGTGAGCGCATTAAACCCGGCCGCGGTAATCGCGTAAGGCGAGCCGCTCACCAGCTCTCCGGGCACGCGCGTGAGACTCGCTAATGTGGTGGCCACATTGCCGGTGTCGTTGAGCGAGGTGACATTGCCGTTCCAGTCGGTGACATTGGCATTCACCACCCCGCCTAACGCAACCGCAATCGAGGCTAACGCCGGATCATCGCTACCGTAGGTTTTGCTTTGGTTGGCAATCGTGCCAGTCAACGCCACCGGGTTGATGTTCAGCACGTGGCCGTTGGTGTTGACCGTGGGCGTGTAGTTGCCAATCGCCGTGCCGCCCGCGCTGCCACCGGTAATGCTGTAAGGCGAGCCGCCAACCGTCTCGCCCGGAACACGGGTCAGGCTCGCCAGCGTGATCTTGCC
>DASPRE010000035.1:0-2150 GCA_035624615.1 Burkholderiales bacterium
CAAGCCTGGAATTTGCGAGCGGTCCGATGTTTGGATTTGAGTCATCAGCCCGCCGATAGCGACAATTTGCCCGTCCTGCGCGCGGATAATACTATCGGTTTCCTGAATCGAGCTCCTCGGTATCGGAATGGTTATGGGCCCGCCTTGGCTCGCGCTCAGCTGAATGGTTGTATCTACCTGCTCAACATTGCTGACAGAGGGGTGGACATGCAAAATGATATTATTATCTTCGTCTATCCGCGGTGTGACATCCAATGCAACCCCGGAAAAAAACGACTGAAAAGTGACGGTCGGGGCCGTTGAACTCTGGACGACACCTTGGCTTACCGTGGTGCTCGACGTCACGTTGGTCACAAACAACTGGTCAGCTCCGACTTTCAGTACCGCCTTCTGGTTATTCAAGGTGGCAATCCGCGGGCTTGACAAAACGTGCACATTACCCTGCGTTTCTAGAAAGGTGATCAAGGTCGCAAAATTAGCGGCCTGAAACGCAAGGCCAAACAATGTCCCCGCCGCCGCTCCCGCTGCGATGCTCGTTCCAGCAGATGTCGTGCTGATGGGAGTCCCGGCAACCGTCACATTCGCCAGCGATCCGCCACTCAATCCACCGGTCGGGCTGGTGGTTGTTCCGCCTACCAAGGGGCCCGGTGTAACATTTAATGTCGTGTTCGGGGTCAGTTGCGAGATGGAGCCACGGCTAACATTGCCACTCGTGAAAGCCGCCCAATTGATTCCTTGCTGGTAGCCCTGGTTAAGCTGGACTTCAAGAATTTTCGCCTCGATGATGACCTGCCGTTCCACACTTAGCTGCGCGGCCTTCAGGAAAGCGGCGACATTGCGCAGCTCCAAAGGCATAGCGCGCACCACAATGACGCCGGATTGGGGGCTCACTACCACACTGCGGCCTTCTGCATTGCCCACGATGGCTGTGAGCGATTTGACTAATTCAGCCCAGAAATCGCTGCTGGTGGCGGTGGAAATTTTACTGCTTACAGCCACAGCACCGCCTGCCGGCGCAGCAGGCGTTGTTCCACCCGTGGGAGTAATTGCGCCGGAAGCCGTTACGGCGATATCGGAAGTACCCTTGCGCAGATCGTCGGGGTAGCTGATTTGAAAAACGCGGGTCTGCAAGCTGAGTGGCTGGATGTAAATGCGTGTGCCTTCAACCTTGTACTCGTACCCGTAAAGCTCGCGGATGGCATCCAGCGCCTCAAACAAAGTAACATCTTTCAGGTTCACCGAAATCGCTTCCTTGATGTCAGGGTGCACCAGCATGCTGTAGCGCGTTCCCGAAACGATCGCAAGAAATACTTGGTGCGCCGGGGCATTGTTAACCGCCAGGTCAAACCTTCCCTCCTTTGCCTTTGTTTCCACTTTAGCCAGTTCCACCGTAATCGGCGGCAGCAAAGCTTGCTTGACAGCCTCGGGCTGTGTAAATCTTTCCTTAGCCGCCTTGTCCATTTCTGAGTCAATTTCCTTGGCGGTCGAGCTGAATTTGGCCTGCTGGGCCGCACAGCCGAACAGACTAAGCGAAAGCGCGATTAAACAAATTCTTTTCATGGTTCCTTGTTCTTGTCAGTGTTTTGTTCGCTGCGCGGCGATTTTTTTTTGCTGGGAATATTTGTTTCCACGATTTGCGGTTTCTTTTTTTCTACGCTGGGAAACAGCTTCAACGTTTGCAGGTTGCCATCCGCTTTTAGCACTACACCGCTTTCGCTGATTTTCACCACTTTGGCCGTACCATAGAAATCGCCCAGTTTGACTGTTTCGCCGTTGATAATGGCGACCCTATGCCGCGGCGAAATCAGCACTGATTGCAATACCAACGTAGGAGCAACAGCACCGGCTTCGCTAGCTGGCGCTGCTTCAGGCACCAAAGGCGGGCGAGTCGGGTCGGGAAGATTCTCGGCATGTAACGGGTGGTCAAGCAGGGCAAAAATGACACCACAGGCATAAAGCGACAAACCTCTGCTTAAACGCTGCGCCATCGTCTGAAGTTTTTTGCGCCCGCTCTTTTTCATGTCGTCAACCACACTTTATCCAGGCTCAACGTATAGAGCGTGAGGGTCAATTGCGACATCGGATAGTCTTCTACTTTCAAGCTGGCCTTGCCCCAGAATATCTGCGTGGGCAGTTTTTCCAGCTGCTCC
>DASPRE010000081.1:0-9015 GCA_035624615.1 Burkholderiales bacterium
CGCCGGTTTGGAAACAATATGCTTGTTGAATTAGCCGCGCGTCATCTGTCCCACGATGACCTGTTCAGCACTTACGATCCCGGCGTCGACATACTCGCCCTCAGTTTGGCTTTTCCGATCAAGTCATGACCTTATCCGCAACAAGAAACGCCAGCATTAGCACCTCAATGTAAAATTACCATGCGGTACTGTTACCACGTGTCTGGCCTTGCCGCTTAGTTTGGCGCCCCAAGTCAATATTCCAGGAAACAGCTTCAGAAAAGGTAACAGCATCGCTGCCGCTCTCGGCCGCATCGCCAGATGCGCAAACAGTGCGGCTGCACGAATCCGCGGCGCGAAAGCCGCGTGCCAAGCTGAAGAATACTGCCTCCCGACTGTTTCAAGTCCATTTCCACGCAAAGCTTCTCGTTCCCAGCCAATAAGATGTTCGCACAACATCCATGCTGATTGCATAGCCATGCTGATACCTTCGGCTACTATGGGATGCGCCTCGCCTGCGGCATTGCCCAACAAAAAGATTCCCTGTAAATAGCGCTTGCGAATACCAGGGTGGATTGGGCCAGCAGCTGACCAAGCATTGTCCAGCTGTCCGCGAGCGAGCGCTTCATGCGCACCGCAACAGTGAACTTCGATGTGTTTTAGTACGCCTTCCGCCGCCTTCATGTTAGAAAAGCGGCGACGCAGGCCCTTCAAATAATCACGCCTGATGCAGCAGGACAAGCTAACGCGATCACTATCCGTACGCACCATCCCTCCATACCCCCCAGGAAAAATCAGCAGCGGCATCATTCCGCGCGGCAAATCGCAATTGTGAAAATGCGCCTTGAACGCGAATAGATCAGATTCATGGCGCGATCGAGAAACTGTTTGAGTAGCGAGTGCGCCCCGCTCCCACGATCCGTGGGCGGCGATCACCACTCGTGCCTGCAATTCCTTTATCGTGCGCTGAGTTGCAACATTGCAAATAAAATATTCGGTGCCACGTTGTAGTTTTATCACAGAACAGGGCTGCCATACATCAGCCCCCGCAGCTGCGGCACCATTCAACAAAAGCGTATCCAAATGTTCCCGCCCCAACGCTCTGCCCCTAAGGTGATCGGGGTTCTTCGGGCAGGGCATTGCCGAAGTCAGGACTGTCTCCCCTGTGAATAAACCTACTTCACGAACTTCCGGGCCTGCCAATTCAAAAAAAGGACGAGCAATGCCAAGCTCGTAAAACAGCGGAAAGCTGGTCGCAGAAATAAATTCGCCACAAACCTTGCGCCTTGGAAATTTTGACTTTTCCACGAGCGCAACTGACCATCCCGCCTTGGCGAGAAGCAGCGCAGCGGTTCCCCCCGCCGGGCCCGCGCCAACGATTAGCGCGTCATATTTCATTCTGCGATCCCGTTCGTCCGCCGAAGCGTTGCGCCACAAAACAATGTGTGAAGAGTCCCGCCGCGTGCTCACTCAATCGCCAGTCGCCTTGCTCAGGCCACAACGCTGAAAGTTCCTGGCCGGCAAATCCCGCACGAACGCTCACCACCGCATCGTGCTGGCTCACCCTGTTGCAGCCGATCGCCCACAGCAATCTGCTTCCTGCCAGTGCTAAAGCAGAGCGGCGCGGTTCGCATGCTACAAACGAATCTGCGATTTTGGCGGTTTGCATCAATAACTGAACTAATCTTTTGGGATGGAAATGGTGAAGAAACAGGTTTGCTGTGACAGTGTCAACCGAGCGCGGCTTTGCTTGCTTCAGAAAATCAAATGCATCTGCCGTAATCATCTCAACTTGCCACCCCAGGGCTGAGAACCCCTTTCGCGTTTCACTACTTACGATATCTTTGCAATCGAGCAAAATGACTTTGACGTTTTTCCAGCGCGGCGCAAGCCTCAGGGCTAGCCCCAGCGCGAAAGTGCCATCACCGGCCCCCAATTCCAGCATTACGCGAGGTGCAGTTTGCGCATGGTTGCCCATCAAAGCGCGCTGCATGATTCCGATATTCCCCATCCATTTGTTGACACGTTGCAAGTCGAGCCGAGACCGGATTGCGCGTGGGTCTTCTGACGGCAATTCGTCCAGCCATTCCGGCTCAACGCAGCGCACTTTGGTCACCCGACAATCCCGCGATCTACTGGATTTGCAGCAAAGTGCCGTGGCAACTGAAACCTGCACCAAAGGAGGACAACCACCACCAGCCGCCAGGCGCCTTTCCGTTGAGTGCCGCCTGCATTACAAAATAGACAAACGGACTGCTCAAATTGCCGTACTCGCTTAATACCGAACTGCTCCAGTTTAAATCGGCCGCCGCGAGATTGAGCTGCTGTTGGAGAGCCGCGAGTACGTCGCGCCCTCCTGCATGCCAGATCCATGTGCTTATTTGGTTGCGCAGCACGCCTGTTTTGTTCAAAACATCACCGAGAACGATCTCGGCGCTGCGAGCCGCAAGTTGTGGAACAGGTGGGGTGAGTATGTTGCGCAACATGCCGTTTTTTTGTTCGAAGCGAAGTGTGTCCCGCTCAAGCGGATCGATGCGCGACGATGTTTCTTTCCATTCGATTCGACGGGACCGCTGATTTGGCGTATCCGCCAGCACTGCAGCTGCAGCGCCGTCACCAAACAAGCAGTCGCTGATGAGCACGCCGGGGTCGTTGTCGATATAGAACGCTGCGCTGCACACTTCTACACAAATCGACAATACGCGTTCGCAGCGCCTGGCGGCCAGCAACGCCTCTGCAGTTCGCAAGTTCGGCAACGCAGCGCCGCAACCCTGACCTACCAAGTCCAGCCCAAACACATCAGGCCTGAGCCGCAATCGCTCCGCCACATAACTGGTAAGTCCGGGGCAGAGATAACCGGTGCAAGTACTGACGATAACCGCGTCTATCTCATCTGCCTGATGGCCGCTCTGCTGCAACGCGCTCTCAGCGGCCTGGGCTCCAAGCACAGGCGCATGCCGTACGAAACGCTGGTGGAGATTGTCGGGGGTGGCATCAAACACTTCTGTCAGCGGATCGAGAGCGAGGTACCTAGTGCGTATTCCGTTATCTCCCAAAAGGACCTTCTGCAACACTGTGCGCGCGCGCCGGTCGAGTTGCTTAAACTGCCTACTTGCGCAAAGTGCTTGCCAGCATTCGGTCTGGGTATAGCGCCGGGGCGGATTGGCGGTGCCGATGCCTGTTATGAACATGGATTAATTTGAAATTAGGTACATCAAGCTTCAACAGTTTCTTGATAACGTACTAATCGACCACTTCAATTATTCCCTGCATGCCTTTTTCGCGGTGGCTGGAGAAAAAAAGCAGCTTGTTCTTGCAATAAAAAACATATTTGCCGGCTGCTTTAGGCGTGAATCGAATGACTTTAGTGTCGGTACTCAAGGATTCGTCGAAAACAATTCCCGCCTCCGGTGCGTTCGCCACAATAGAATGCGGCGCCATGCCCGGTTCCTTGCTGACCGTAAGTTCTACGGGCACATCTTTTTTCACCACAATTATGTTGGGCTTAAAAAAATAACTGCCGCCAATGATTCGAACATGCTGAATGCCGTCGTGATCCACCATGGCGGTATACGTCTCCGCCTGGTCCTGGGCATAAGCAACGAAGGCGCTATAAAAAAACACGGCGATGGCTAGGATAAAACGCGACAATAATTGTTGCATGATTTTTGCCTCCAACCACGGGAAGACAGTTTCATTTTGACACGACAGCACAACCGAGGTTTTGTCGATTCAGTACCGGGGAATTTGTGGGAAATTTGAAGAGAAATCCGTGTAACGCGTAACGCGCGGGATCATTGTACACCGGACTGCATTATCGGGGCGAATCTTACAACAGGCGACGTCGAGTACAATATGACCGCATCAAATGCAGAGGAATAATCGCGCCTTGGGCGAGAACAACACGGGCTACGCCCGCGGGGCTAAACGCCAAACTTCAATTCGACAACGCGGATACTAGAAGCATAGTCAGGTTGCCAACCTGGTGCCGCTTTTTAATCAACCGGAACTTTTCCCGTTCAGATTCGCTAACCCTGCCGCAAAACACGCTGCGCGCAGCAAATCTGGTCTATTCCCTGCCCTTCCACAACCTGCTATTTTTAGGAACGTGCGCGAGAAGATAATCCATCTGGTCGGCAAGAATGTGGCGATTCGCCAGTATCATTCCTTCATAGCGGTTCGGAGCATAAGGCACATAGAGAAGTTTCATTCCCGCTTCCTCCGGCGTACGGTTGGCTTTGAGCTCGTTGCAAGTGCGACAGGCAGTCACTACGTTGGTCCAGCGGTCGCTCCCCCCTCTTGAAGTTGGAGTAACATGGTCTTTGGTTAGATTGTGCGCGTGATACCGGCCGCCACAAAATGCGCATATATGCCGATCGCGTCGAAATAGCGTATCGCGATTAAGCCACGGCTCGGATTCGAAGTGCGCAGTGTGCACCTTGCCCCGTACCGCGATTATGGGTTTGGGCGCAATTTCCGAACGCCTGCCGGTCAGCCTTGAGATACCTCCACGGTACACGCACACCGGGTTTCCCAGTGACCAGGTTACCAAGTTGCGCGCGTAGTACAGTACTGCCTCCTGCGTGTCGATCCAGCGACGAGGAAGACCAGCGGCATCGAGTGTTAGTACCAGCGGTGTGACCATTTATTTCTGCTCAGTTGCACAACCAATAATCTGCACATATTTCAGAATTCCACAGACCCCACATATCTAACTTGTGCCGCAAATATTGTAACCTGTGGCCGAAATTTAAGCGAGAGTTATTATTTAAATAATTAGCAACTTAGTAGGATGATTAAAACGACAGATTTAAATTAAACTGCCAAGTGAACTGCCCGGAGAAACGTGCCTGCGAAACTGCTTGGGATCACGATCACCAACGCTCTGCTGCAGCCCAAATCGCTGGCACGCTTCAATTGGTTTGCTGCTTTTTTTCGAGGATTTGAAAATAGATTTCGTCCCGCTTGATCATCCCAAGCTCCGAGCGCGCACGCTCTTCCACCGCCTCCAGCCCCTGCTTCAAGTTGTGAACCTCGGCATCCAGCGCAGCATTCCTCGCCCGGAGTTTTTGGTTGGTCTGAATTTGATCGTGCAGTTGTCGGTCCACTTCTCGGACGCTCGACCAGCTGCCTTTGCCAAGCCACAGCGGGTATTGCAATGCGGCAATCAGAGCAATCAGAATCAGGGTAGTGAACTTCATTTAGCGCAGCTGATTAAAAGCGTTGCGCCCGGCATAAACCGCAACGTCGCCCATGTCCTCCTCGATCCGCAGCAACTGATTGTATTTTGCCAGACGGTCGGAGCGCGACGCTGAGCCCGTTTTTATCTGCATAGCATTGGTTGCGACTGCGATATCCGCGATGGTGGTGTCCTCCGTCTCGCCGGATCGATGTGAAATCACCGCGGTATAGCCGGAATGTCTGGCGAGCTCGATAGCGGCAAATGTTTCGCTAAGCGTACCGATTTGATTAATCTTGATGAGCACCGAGTTAGCTATCTCCTGTTTGATACCTTCGGAGATAATTTTAGTGTTGGTTACAAATATATCGTCGCCAACAAGCTGCAAGGAATTACTCAAGCGCCGCGTCAGTGTCTTCCAGCCTTCCCAGTCGGTCTCCGCCATGCCGTCTTCAATGCTGATAATCGGATACTTGTCCGCCCAGGCGGCGAGGTAATCGCTGAATTGTTTGGAATTGAGGCTAAGACCGTCAGCGGCTAGTTCATATTTGCCGCTTTTGAAGAACTCCGAACTCGCGCAATCAATGCCGACAGCCAGATCGTCCCCGGGGCGAAAACCCGCTTTCTCGATCGCCTGTACAATCAGTTGCAGGGCCGCCTCGTTGTTTTCGAGGTTGGGTGCGAAACCGCCTTCGTCACCGACAGTGGTGGACATGCCTTTTTCTTCGATCAGTTTTTTCAACGTGTGGAACACTTCCGCGCCGTAGCGCAGTGCTTCTCGGAAGCTTTTGGCTCCCAGCGGAATCAACATGAACTCCTGCATGTCGATGTTGTTGTTGGCATGCGCTCCTCCATTAATTACGTTCATCAATGGCACCGGCATGTGCATTTGCCCAGAACCGCCGAGGTAGCGGTATAAAGGCAAACCTGATTCCTCCGCCGCAGCTTTGGCCACTGCAGCCGAAACCGCCAGTATGGCATTTGCCCCGAGGCGTGATTTGTTCTCAGTTCCGTCCAGATCAATCAAGGTTCGATCGATAAAAGCTTGTTCGACGGCGTCCAATCCGATGATCGCTTCACAAATTTCAGTATTGATGTTTTCCACCGCCTTAAGCACGCCCCTGCCGAAATATCGCTTTTTATCGCCGTCCCGCAATTCAATCGCCTCTTTCGTTCCGGTCGAAGCCCCGGACGGTACCGCTGCGCGCCCCAACATTCCCGATTCCAAAAGAACATCCGCTTCGACTGTCGGGTTGCCCCGAGAGTCAAGAATTTCCCGCGCAATTACATCGACAATGGCGCTCATGTCTTGCGCTTTCTTAGCGGCTTAATCTGCTTGTTTTGCACAGTTTGCTCCACGAAACCCTGTTGCTTCACCAACCCATCCAGCGCCTTCAAGGTTTGCAGCAGCTCGGGCATTAGTCTGAGCGGCCAAGAATTGGGGCCGTCCGACAGCGCTTTGTCAGGCTCGGGATGGGTTTCCATGAAGATCCCGGAAATGCCGCTTGCGACCGCGGCCCGCGCTAGCAGCGGCACAAACTCGCGCTGACCACCGCTTCTATTGCCCTCGCCTCCCGGCAACTGCACCGAATGCGTGGCATCGAACACTACTGGACACCCGGTTTCGCGCATCACCATCAATGAGCGCATATCCGAAACCAGATTATTGTAACCGAACGACACGCCGCGCTCGCAAACCATGATGTTATCCTTGCCGCTGGCCTCGCGGGCTTTCTCTACTACATTTCTCATCTCATCCGGGGACAGAAATTGGCCTTTCTTAATGTTCACCGGCTTGCCCGCGCTTGCCACAGCATAAATAAAATCAGTCTGCCGGCACAGAAAAGCCGGGGTCTGCAGTACATCCACCATTGCCGCCACCTGCTCCACGTCGGCAATTTCGTGCACGTCGGTCAGAACCGGAACTTTGATCTGCGATTTCACATCATGTAAAATATCAAGACCTTTGTCTATCCCCATGCCCCGAAACGATTTTCCGGAGCTGCGGTTCGCCTTATCATAAGAGGACTTGTAAATGAAGTGAATATCAAGTTCACTGCACATTTCCTTCAACGCGCCGGCGGTATCAAACGCCAATTGCCGTGATTCAATGACACAGGGACCAGCAATTAAAAACAAGGGGTATTCAAGTCCGGCGTTAAAGCCGCACAGTTTCATCGAACCACACTCAACTGTTTGATACTTTCTGCACGCGTGCCAGCATAACGCAATGCCGCTTCGACAAACGCCTTGAACAGGGGATGGCCC
This sequence comes from Burkholderiales bacterium, assembly GCA_035624615.1. Lineage (GTDB taxonomy): Bacteria > Pseudomonadota > Gammaproteobacteria > Burkholderiales > JAHFRG01 > JAHFRG01. The sequence continues at coordinate 7,427 of DASPRE010000081.1, forward strand.
GCCCTGGGGGTAGATGTGAATTCAGGATGAAACTGGCAAGCGATAAACCACGGATGATCCGGCAGCTCGATTACTTCGCATAAGTCCTCACTGGCGGACATGCCGCTGATCCGCAAACCCGCTTGCTCAAGTTGCGGCACAAAATGGTTATTGACCTCGTAACGGTGACGGTGCCGTTCCACCACCTTGTCCGAGCCGTAAATCTGCCGCGCGAGAGTACCACGCCGTAACAGGCATTCCTGGCCTCCGAGACGCATGGTTCCGCCCAGATCGGAACGCGCGTCCCGTACTTCTATTTTGCCGTCGCGGTTACGCCACTCGCTGATCAGAGCAATAACCGGATAGGGCGTTTGGGCGTCAAATTCCGTGCTGTGGGCCCCTTCCATTCCCGCCTTGTGCCGCGCATATTCGATGACCGCGAGCTGCATGCCTAGGCAGATGCCAAGATATGGCACGCCGTTCTCCCGAGCGTAACGTATGGCCTTTATCTTGCCCTCAACGCCTCGCTTGCCGAATCCGCCGGGCACCAGAACCGCATGCATGTTATCAAGACAGGCCGTGCCTTGGATTTCCAGACTTTCCGAATCGATATAATGAATTTTGATTTTACTGTGGGTATGGATACCAGCGTGTACAAGCGCCTCAGAGAGCGACTTGTAGGATTCAGTCAAATCTACATATTTGCCAACTAGCGCAATATCCACCGAATACAACGGATGTTCCAGCGCATCTATCAATTTTTCCCAAGCTCGCAAATCAGCCGGCTGCGCGCTGATATCGAGTTTTCTGCAAACTATGTCATCGAGGTGCTGCCTGTGCAGCATGCCAGGTATTTTATAGATGCTGTCCACGTCCGTCGCCGAAATCACCGCTTCCACTTCCACGTTGGTGAATAATGCGATTTTCTTGCGCTCGTCTTCAGGCAGCGGCCGATCAGCACGGCATAACAGGATGTCGGGCTGAATGCCGATTTCGCGCAGTTCCTTCACTGAGTGCTGCGTCGGCTTAGTTTTGATCTCACCCGCTGAAGCGATAAAAGGCAATAACGTAAGGTGAATAAAACACGTATTATGGCGGCCCAGCCTGATGCTCATCTGGCGAATCGCTTCAAGAAAAGGCAACGACTCGATATCCCCCACCGTGCCGCCGATTTCAACAATAGCAACCTCCGCGGCGTTTGCTCCCTGCTGGATGAAACTTTGAATCTCGTCTGTTATATGTGGAATTACCTGCACTGTGCCGCCGAGGTAATCGCCGCGACGCTCCTTTCTAATGACGCTTTCGTAAATCTGGCCGGTTGTGAAATTATTGCGCTTGCTCATCTTGGCATTGACAAAGCGCTCATAATGGCCGAGATCCAGATCGGTTTCCGCACCGTCTTCAGTGACGAAGACCTCACCATGCTGGAACGGGCTCATGGTTCCGGGATCTACGTTAATGTAGGGATCGAGCTTGAGTAGGGTGACTTTGATGCCGCGAGATTCGAGAATTGATGCGAGGGAGGCGGCGGCGATTCCCTTACCGAGGGAGGAAACCACTCCGCCTGTTACAAAAATATACTTGGTCATGAAATAACCAGCAGGTTATAA
>DASPRE010000082.1:0-7887 GCA_035624615.1 Burkholderiales bacterium
CTGTGGTTTCCATTTCTGGTATTTTCGCCTTTCATCTTGGATGCCAGCGTTATCTTGATAAAGCGTCTGCTATCACGCAAAAAGGTCTGGGAAGCGCATCGCGAGCATTATTACCAACGACTGGTGCAGGTCGGCTGGGGACATCGCAAGACCGCGTGGTTTGAATATGCCTTGATGCTCGCGGCCGGAGCAAGTTCGCTATGGGCGATCCGCCAAGATGCTGCGCTGCAAATCGCACTGCTGGTATGCTGGGGAGTCTTTTATATGCTGGCTATGATTATTTTTGATCGCTACTGGGCAAGCCACCAACAAAATGCTTCTGCCTAGACTTGATTTCCGCACTCTGCTCGCATTTTCGCACGACGTTGTCGCTGCGATAGCCGCGTGGTGTATTGCTTATTGGTTGCGTTTTAACATGGATATCGAGGAACCCTACCTGCTAAGCATGATTCGGACTTTGCCGTGGGTGGTAGTTTCCCAAGCAGTTATCTTTCTGTGGTTCGGGCTTTACCGCGGAATATGGCGTTACGCCAGCCTTCCCGATTTGAAACGCATACTGTTTGCAGTCCTGCTCGCAGCCATGGCCATACCTCTCGTGGTGTTCATGCTGCGGATCAATGCCGTGGTGCCGCGCTCGGTGTTGGTGCTCGACCCAATACTGCTATTTCTCGCCATGTGCGGAAGCCGCATTGCCTACCGGCTATGGAAAGAGCACCGCATGTACAGCCTTGCTAATCTGCAGGCGAAACCGGTCATCGTGCTCGGCACTGGAGATGCAGCCGTGGGACTGGTGAAGGATCTGGCCCGCAGCCATGAATGGCGGATTGCCGGATTTCTTGATGACAATCCGCAAAATCACGGAAGGCTGCTGCACGGAGTAAAAGTACTGGGACACGTTGACGACCTTCCCGCTATCGCCGAAAAAATGCAAATCCAGCATGCCATCATCGCAATGCCTGCGGCCTCTCACGCCGCGCGCCGCCACGCGATGAATGTGTGCATGAGCGCGGGAGTAAAGGCACTGACTGTGCCTTCATTTGATGATCTGCTGAGCGGCAAGGTCACGGTATCGCAAATCCGCCACGTCGAACTCGATGACTTGCTCGGGCGCGACCCTGTAGTTCTGGACAGCGCCGGTCTGAAGGAACTGTTTGCGGGGAAGACTATCTTGGTTACCGGCGCCGGCGGTTCCATAGGAGCGGAATTATGTCGGCAGATTTCGCGCTTTAGGCCACAGCGGATTATTTTATTCGACCTTAGCGAATACGCGCTTTACCGTATCGAACAGGAATTTCAGAGCGATTTTTCCGATACTGTAATCGCCTGCGCCATCGGCGACATCAAGAACCGCGCACGCATGGACCAAGTATTGGAGCAATACCGTCCATCGGTGGTGTTCCACGCCGCGGCGTACAAGCACGTGCCGCTGATGGAAGAGCAAAACGCCTGGGAAGCCGTGCTTAACAACGCGCTCGGAACTTATATCGCCGCGCAGGCCGCGGTGGCCCACCGGGTTGAAAAATTCGTGCTGGTGTCCACGGATAAAGCAGTCAACCCCACCAACGTAATGGGCGCAAGCAAGCGGCTGGCGGAAATGCTATGCCAGGCCTTGCAGCAGTCATCAAGCACGCGTTTCGTGATAGTGCGCTTCGGTAACGTGCTGGGCAGCACCGGCAGCGTAATCCCGAAATTCCGCGGGCAGATTGAAAAAGGAGGCCCGGTCACCGTAACTCATCCTGATATCATGCGTTACTTTATGTCCATTCCCGAAGCCGCACAATTGGTGCTGCAATCTGCAGTAATGGGCAAGGGCGGGGAAATTTTCGTCATGGACATGGGCGAACCGGTAAAAATTGCCGATCTGGCCAAAGACCTGATTCAACTTTCGGGATTCGGCGAGGATGAGGTAAAAATTGTCTACACAGGGTTGAGGCCCGGCGAAAAACTCTACGAGGAACTACTTGCCGACGAGGAGAATACATTACCCACGCCCCATCCCAAGTTGCGCATTGCCAAAGCCAGAACAGTGGAAATGCAATGGCTCAATTCTGTAGCGAACTGGCTTTCTCAGCCAAATGCGCTAACTGGCGACCAGGTAAAACAGGAATTGTCGAAATGGTTGCCTGAATATACCTTCGAACAAAATCATCTTGCTCGCCACCGGAGCTTATCTATATAGACATGTTCAGTCGCCTGGCTCGACACCTTCGCGAGGGCTGAAAAATAAAAACCAATGGAATACCGGATTATCAGCAGCAATGCGGACACATTGAACAAATGGATCGCTATTGCGCTTGGCTTCACTATCCCGATATCCACCGCGTTGGACAATACCCTGCTGGGCCTGCTGCTGGTCCTCTGGATACTGGGCGCGGGCTATCGGGAGAAATGGCAGCAAATTAAAAATAATCCGCCCGCGTTGATTTCGCTTGGGCTGTTTGCGCTTTTGGCGGTCGGAGTGCTTTACAGCAAAAGTGATCTTTGGGATGCGCTGCGTTATTTCGGTAAGTACAAAGAACTGCTGCTCATCGCCCTGCTGATACCTTGCTTCCGTGACGAAAAAACACGTCGCCGCGGCTTGTTGGCATTTTCATTGGCACTGGTCCTGACTTTGCTCGGATCATGCGCAATAAGCTTACGATTGATTCCCGAATATTTCTTTATGGCCGCAAAACCCAGTTTGCCGGGCATATTCAATGCGTCCACTTTCAAGCTTCCCATTACGCATAACATTCTAATGGCAATTGCCGCATTTCTATTTGCACAGATGGCTCGTCATTCGTCGGTAACTTGGATCCGGATTTTTTGGGGCGCGCTTTCGGTGCTGGCGCTATTTAACGTGCTGTTTGTAGTCCAGGGCCGAACGGGTTACCTGATTCTCGCGCTGCTGCTGGTGTATTTTTTCGTCGATTTGTTGAAATGGAAAGGACTGGTTTTAGCTGCAGTGCTTGGCACTCTGCTTTCAGCCGGGGCCTACTGGGGTTCAGATGTTTTCCATTCGCGAATCAACAAGGCAGTAAATGAGTTTTCCCAATGGCACTCCGACCGACCTGCGTCAATCGTTGACTCGGTCGGTTTGCGCATGGAATGGTACCGAAACAGCCTCACGATTATCCGCGACCACCCGGTTTTCGGCGTGGGAACTGGCGGGTTTGCCGACGTTTACGCCGAAAAATTCCAAGGCACGAGCACGGAGCCAGTTACCAATCCTCACAATCAGTATCTTCTCACCGCCGTTGACTTAGGCCTGCTTGGATTGGGAGTCTTGCTCTATCTGTTCTATGCTCAGTGGCGGCTCGCGAGGATGCTGCCCTCTGCATTGGAGCGCAGCCTGGCGCATGGCTTGCTTCTCGCCATAATGTCAGGCTGCCTGTTTAACTCGCTGCTGCTGGACCACACCGAAGGCTTGCTGTACGGCTGGCTCTCGGGGCTGCTTTATGCCGGCTTAAGACCTCCCGCCTATAGCGTTGAATTTTCCACATGAAGCCCTCCACGGTCAAACTATCTGTTTACATTATTGCCTACAACGATGAAGACAAGATCGAAGAGGCATTGAAGAGCGTTGCCTGGGCGGATGAAATCGTGGTTGCTGACTCACATAGCAGCGACCGTACTGCCGAAATCGCGCGTCGCTACACCGACAAAGTAGTGCAGATCGACTTTCAGGGATTCGGCAAGCTCAGAAATGCGGCGCTCGTGCACTGCAGCCATGAATGGGTATTCTCCCTGGACACTGACGAGCGATGTACTGCCGAGGTGAAAGAGGAAATTCTTCGCATCATTAACGATCCGCAAGCTGCCGACGCCTACTTCATACCGCGACGCAATCTGTTCATGGGGCGCTGGATTCGGCATTCGGGCTGGTATCCGAATTACCGACAGCCACAACTGTTTCGCAAAGGCAGGATGCGTTACACCGAAGAGCTGGTACACGAGGGCTACACTCTCGATGGACGCTCCGGCGAAATGAAAAGTGCCATCTGGCAGGAGCCTTTTCGCGACCTGTCCCAAATCATCGGCAAGATGGATCGCTATTCGAAGCTCGGCGCGCAAAAACTCTCGGAAAACGGCGTGCGGGGGTCGATGGCGAAAGCACTTTTGCACGGCGTGTGGGCATTCATCAGGCTATATGTATTCCAATTTGGCTTCCTCGATGGTTGGGCCGGTTTCATCATCGCGCTTGGCAACTTTGAGGGAACGTTCTATCGATATGCCAAGTTGGCCGAAATGCAAGAGCGGTGGAACGAGAGAAAGCCACCGCTCAAGTAACACCTGTGTGGGTTACCGCCGTCACCAGCACCTGCAATGGGCCTGACGCTTTAAGCGGTACCGGAACCTCATCTCAAGCAGACTGACACGGATTTGAAGTCATCATGGCGGACGACTGCTCGACCGCCATGTCAGTGAGCTTGTGAAGGCAACCCACTAGAACATCCGTGTGAGACTTTTTTGGTATATTGCAACGAGGATGTCCCCCAAAAACGTATATGGCGACAGAAACGATTCATATCATTGAACCGACCCTCGAGCGCGAATCGGGTCACTACGGTTTTGTGGCTAGTTTGTGCCACGCGGACACAAGTAACAGGATTTGCCTGTGGGTTAGCAAACGCGCAGATTTGTCGGTCTTGAAAAAACTGCGGGTCGAGTTCAAAAGGTTTTTCTATCGCAGGCTGCGGCGCATCCAGGCCTATTTTCTTTATAAGAAACTGCTTGGCCTTCCAGGCCGGCTATTTGTAGCGACCGCCGGACGAATTGATTTGATATTGCTGAATTGGGCTGCAAGACAACAAATTCCGCCTTCAAAAGTCTATCTGTATTTTCACTGGGTCAGGCCAACACCAAGCAAGCTTGAAAACTTCAGAAAAATTGCTCGGGCCCAGCCAAACATCGTTATCTTGGGACCAACGTCTTCGGTGATCGGGGTTTTTCGTGAATGCGGTTTTGAAAATACGCGAGTGGTTCCGGTTCCAATTAACCCTGACGTAGGTTTGAAGCCGACGCAACAACAACCGTTCAAACACCTTTTCTACCCTGGCTCCGCAAGACACGACAAGGGGTTCTCGAAGATAGTCGACTTGGTCGAATATCTGGCCGCGCGGGGAATACAAATACCTTTTTCTGTGCAGATATCGCCAGATCACTACGATAAGTACGATCACGCCTCAAGAGCGGATATTGTTCGGCTCGGGAAAATAGCTTATCCCTCATTACGGACTTATCCCGATACGATGCCAAGCGCGGAATACCGGGAGAAATTCCTGGGGGCAATTTGTCTGCAACCCTATAGTGTTGATGATTTCGCCGACCGCATGAGCAGTGTGACTCTGGACGCTCTGTCCGCGGGCTGTCCGGTCATTACAACAGCCGGAACCTGGATGGGTCGAATAGTGGAAAAGTTTGATGCCGGAATAACCCTCACCAAACTCACCACTGAAGAGCTTTTCTTTGCGATTAATTCAGTAATAAACAACTACGACCGCTACCAGCTCAATGCCCTGAATGCGCGTAAAGCTCTCCACGAGGAGCATAATGCGGCGCACTTGTTAAATATGTTAACCGCATGAACCTGGTAAAATTACCAAGAAAATTTCTTGTGGTCGCGACCCTGCGCATCGGTGACGTGCTGCTGACGACCCCGCTAATTCGCTCGCTGCGCCGTGCGTGGCCGCAGGCGCAGATCGACGCGCTGGTTTTTACCGGTGCGCAAGACGTCCTCCGCGCCAATCCGGACATTAATTCTGTCATGACAGTTGCCGAGCGTCCCGGCTTTTGGCCGCACGTTCAACTGATGACGCGCTTGCTGCGCCGCTATGACCTGGCAGTTTCCTGCCTACCAGGAGACCGGCCGACCCTTTACGCCTGGCTCTCCGGGAAAAGACGCGTGGGCCTTCTTCTGCCGAATAGTCAAGGACGCTGGAAGCAATTCCTTCTCGATCGATGGGCGCCTTTTGACAATCTCAACACACACACGGTTTTGATGAATCTCAAGCTTGCCGAGCTTGTTGACGCCCCCAAAAATTACGAAGTGGTTGTGTCGTGGAGCAATGCAAGCGCCGCATATATCGAAACGCTTTTATTACGCCATGCGCCGAACCAGCGTTTTGCGGTTTTACACCTCTACCCGAAGTTCAACTACAAGATGTGGCACGCACCGGGCTGGGCTGAACTCTCGCGCTGGCTGGCAGGGCAGGGGCTGCGCATTATACTTACCGGAGGCGACGCCCCCGGGGAGCTAAGTTATATAACAAAAATTTTGCCGCTCCTAACAGAAAACACGCTTAATCTAGCAGGCCAGTTGACCCTGGAACAATCGGCCTGTTTGTTGAGTCGCGCGGCAATTTATGTAGGACCGGATACCGCGCTTACCCACATTGCAGCAGCGCTCGGTATTCCGACCGTGGCGCTTTACGGGCCGTCCAATCCGGTCAAATGGGGGCCATGGCCCAAAAACCACTGCACGGAACAGAATCCTTGGAAGCGCCTCGGCAGCCAGAGTGTAGGCAATGTAATTTTGCTCCAGGGCAAAGGCGCGTGCGTGCCGTGCATGGCGGAAGGATGCGATCGGCATCTCGAGAGTTTCAGCGATTGCCTGCAGGATTTACCATCAAGCAAGGTTATCGCCGCCGCGGAATCATTGCTGCGTAAACACGGTACATGATTCCACGCCGGATTCGCGTCAGGTTAGCTTGCGCATGCGAACAGACAGCCCGGATTTATTGGCGAGGCGAGATCGGCCGTGAAGCAAGATGAATATATGTTTTTGAAAAACGCTAACACCATCAGGAGGGGTCTTGTAAGGCGCGCCAGGGCAAAGGAGCTCGGCTGCTCCTTTTTACGAGGTCCCAGCTTTAGAACCCCAAAATCCATCATGTTGCAGGGCACGCGGATCGACCTGTTATTCCCCGAAGAAAAGGGAATCAAGTTTGCTTTCGTCGACATATTCCTGGATGACGTGTACGGACTGAGAAATGCAACTAGCGATTACGCATCGATCCTGGATATCGGAGCAAATGTTGGCTTTTTCAGCCTTTATGCTCGGACCCGTTTTCCAAACTCTGTAATCCATGCCTATGAGCCCAACATACAGCTGGCTCCTTTTTTATACCACCAGGCATCGTTGGCAAAAGCGCGCGTCTTCTTTGAGGCGGTCGGCGCGGAAAGCGGAAAGATAAGTCTCGTCCATGCTCCGGAGTCACTGCAAACCAGGTCAGTCCAGGACACTCGAGGCGAAATCGCACAAATTGCCTTTTCCGAAGCAGTGAGAAGGATTGGCGGCAAGGCGGACCTAGTCAAGCTCGACTGCGAGGGGGCTGAATGGTCCATATTGAGGGACCCGAAAACATGGGAAAATGTTGGGCGCTTAACTATGGAATACCATTTATTTGAACCGCAACAAACCCATGATGAAATTGTCAGGATGATTGAAGCAGCGGGATTTAAGATCGATTTTCAGAAGAAGGAAGCTACCGGAGGCTTTATATACGCATCCAACAGAGCGTGAATGTAGACGTTTAAGCCAAGGTATTAGGACTTTTTTGATCCGGTGCAGCCCGGTTCAAAGCGGGTTTTCCTCTTGGCAAATAAAAATACTTCACCCATTTCACCGCCTGTGCTTATTCAGCAGTTCTTCAAGATGCAGAATCACATAATCCGCATCGTCCAGACTCATAGAGCCGCTAATAGGCAACGTTAAAATTCGTTCACAAACTTTCTCGGTATTCGGGAGACTTGCTTGTCCATGGGCCGAATAAAGCGGCATGGTGTGCAGCGGCAGGTAGTGAACATTTGCGCCGATATTGCGATTTCGCAATTCCAGCAGCATTGCGTCCCTGGAGATTCTCATTTCTTCCAACGGCAGCATGATTTGAAACAGATGCCGTGCAT
>DASPRE010000105.1:0-33798 GCA_035624615.1 Burkholderiales bacterium
GAAAAGAAACCGCCCAGGGATCTGGTCCTCAAAGGCGACGCGAAGTGCACGCGTTGCCACAATGAAAATGAAGAATATCCAGTGCTGATGATCGGCAGGACCGAGCATGGCACCGTCGCCGATAAACGCACGCCAACCTGCACCAGCTGCCACGGCGAAAGTGAAAAGCACCTTGCCAACAAGCGGGTCAAGCCTGACCGCATGTTCACCGCGAATTCCACGACTCCGATTGTGGAGCGCAACAAGGCCTGCCTGGAGTGCCACCAAGGGGGCTCGCGCGTACTTTGGCAGGGGAGCACGCATCAGAACAGCGAACTCGCCTGCACGACTTGCCACCAGATTCATATTCAGCACGATAAAGTCCGCGAAAGGCTCACTCAGCCGCAAGTTTGCTTTACCTGCCATAAGGAGCAACGCGTCCAGATTATCCGTCCCTACCGCCATCCGATCTTGGAAGGGAAAGTCGTTTGCTCGGATTGCCATAACCCGCACGGTTCGGGTGCGCCATTCCTGATGGTCCGCGAAAACATCAACGAAACCTGCTACACCTGTCACATGGAAAAGCGCGGGCCGTTCGTCCGCATTCATCCGCCGGTACAGGAGAACTGCGCGCTCTGCCATAACCCGCATGGCACGACCCAACCCGCTCTTCTCAAGGTGCGGCTGCCGTACCTTTGCCAGGAGTGCCATGAACCCACGTCACATCGGGGCAACATACCGAACGTGGTGAGACCCGCCGGCCCGACTGGGCTTGACAATACCCAACGCAATCCGGCGCTCATCATGGCGCGGGGGTGCGAGAACTGCCACACCAACATCCACGGCTCCAACAACCCTGCGGCTACGAGCGGCACTAGAAGTTTCCGGCGATGACATAAGCTGATGGGAGATCAATCATGGACACGCCTACACGATACAGCTTTCCAATTGCGGTTGCCCTTCTTGCTGGATTATCGCAGGCAGCAGCCGCATCAGATGAAGCTGAGATTCAGCGGCTTATTACGCCGGAGAGCGAGGTTAGTCTCGGTCTTGACTACGTAGGAAACAACAATCAATACTGGGGCGAGTACACCGGTTTAAACCAGCGTGGCGTCTATGGGTCGATCGATGCGGACGTGGTGAAGCGCGACAATGAAACGGGAACCTGGTACAAGTTATTATTACACGACCTGGCACTGGATGATCGAGAAATGCGCGCGGAGGTTAAGCGGCAGGGCGACTGGGGAGTCTGGCTGGATTACAGCGAAATACCGCGCTATAACCCGTTTACCATAACCACGGGGCTGAACGGAATTGGCACGGGTACCAACGTCGTCAACGGCACTTTCCCGCGGCAGGTGCAATTCGAAACGAACCGCGAAAGATTTACGCTCGACCTGAACAAGTTACTGCCGGCAGGATACGACTTCGAATTGCGCTATTCCCATGAGGATAAAACTGGCGAGCGGCAGTGGGGCCAGCAGGCCGGGGGGGCCAACCCTGTAATCTTTTTGGCAGATCCGATCAGCTACACCACCCAGCAAGTTGATGCGATTCTCAGGTACACCGGCGAGAAGCTGCAGGTTTCCGGAGGCTATTACGGAACCTGGTTTCAAAATGAAAATACTGGTCTCACTGTCTCGGGCTTCCCCGGCGTGTTCTCCCCGATGTCTCTGCCGCCGGACAACTCGTCGCACCAGGCAAACCTGACTGCCGGTTACAATTTTACCCCGTTCACGCGCGGCACGTTTAAGGCTGCTTATACGTATCAGATCCAGGACGAGAATTTTGTTCTAACGCCCGGGTTCCCTCTTCCACCCGCCAATGACCTTCAGGGAGACCTGAATACGACCTTGGTGCAGGCGGGCCTGACGAGCCAGATCCTGCCGAAGCTCTCGGGATTGGCCGATATCCGTTATGAAAACCGTAGCGACAATACTCCCATCTATGTGTATACCCCCACCGCGTCACTTACCTCCACGACGAACGGCACCAACGAACCGCGCGACCTCAAGACGATCGACAGCAAGCTGCAAGCGAGTTACCTGTTGCCGGCGAATTTCCGTTTCACCGGCAGCGGAGAGTACGTGATCCAGAGGCGCAATGAATATCCAATTCGTTCGGTCAGCTACAGGTACGAGACGGATGATTTGTTTTGGCGTGGCGAACTGCGCCGCGCCATTTCAGAAACCGTCACCGGCGCCCTGACCTACGTACACGAAAGCAAGTGGGGCTCGCCCTTTCTGATCAACAGACTGACGGGCGGTGCCGTCGGCAGCAATGATATCGAACCCCTTTATCTGGCCAATCGCTCCGCGGACACCGTGAAGCTGATGACAAATTGGACGCCGGTGGATGCCCTGTCGTTTCAAATCTACGGCAGTGGCGGTTGGGTTAACTATGGCGCCAGAAATCAACAAGATTTCCAGAATCTCGGATTGCAATCCGGCTGGACCCAGAATTATGGCGCCGATGCCACCTACGTCTTCACCGAAAAATGGCAGGCGAATGCGTGGTATTCGCGCAACGACATTCGTGTTAGCCAGATAACTTGCTCGAATGCCGGCACTGGTGCGACTGCGGCCTCTTCCCCCGGCGGCGCGTGCAACGGGGCGGCGGGGCCGACGGCAGCAAATCCCATCTGGGAGGCAGAGCTCAGAAATGTTTCGAACACCTTTGGCATTGGAACGAAAGGCAAGGTCACCGGCAAGGTCGACGTCGACGCAAATATTGAATACACCAACATCGTCGACCATTACCCGATGCAGGATCTAGTACCCGGTGCACCCATCGGGGCGACCGTGCCTAATATCAACACCCAGATTTTTGACCTGAGACTAACCGCGAAGTACGCGTTTGAGAAAAACATGGGTTTCCGGTTCAATTATATCTATAACAAGTTCAAGACCAACGACTGGACCTGGACTAGCTGGACTTACGCGGACGGCACGACGGTAACGCAGAATCCCAATCAGGTCGTTAACTTCATCGGAGTGGCCTACTATTTCACTTTTCAATAGCGGCTTGCCGTTTTCCAGAAGCGGTTAAAGGCGGGCTTGAAGCAGTTCGCCGCGTCAGCTAGCGAATTTCCGTATCAATCAAAACAGTAATTCCTGCGGCACCGTTGGTCACGGTGCCGCTCATGCCTTGCAAATCGCCTGCTTGCGGCGCGGCATTCGAGGATTTCGAGATGCGTGCGCCGACTACCAGTTGGGGGAAATTTGATATTTTCATGTTAGGCGCCATGGCCATCGAATCGTCGAGCTTGAATGTCACCGGCAGTTCGCGCGCCTGTTTGCGCATGATCGCGAGCGGCATGCGCGGGCCCTGGGCTGCGCGCGCGAAGATGAACACGGTATCGGTCGGAGCGACCCTGCTGGTCAGTTCTGGCGCAAGCTTCACCACTCCGCTCAATCCCGTTGCACTCGGCGCTGCACTTGTCACTGGCGCTGCCTCTGGCGCGCTGGCCAAGCCGCCGAGTTGCCTCGCCTCGGCGATGCTCGAGCTGACCGAGCGGGCGAATTCAGGGTCCTCCTGGGCCACCAGGCGCAAAAGGTGCTCCCAGTAATTCACTGCATTTTGGTAATCTTTTTTCTCGAATGCAACAGTTCCCGCCAGCGCCAGCGCTTTCGGATTATCGGGATCGATCTTGAGCGCGCGCTCAATGATTTCTTCGGGCTTGCCTTGCAATCTCCCACCCTGCGTCATCGCCAGCGTGTCGGCGTAATCAGCGAGCACGTCCGCATTGTTCGGCAGGCGTTCCACCGCTTTGGCAAGCGCGCTTGCGGCTTCATCGAAACGGCCGAGAACAGCGTAGGAGCGTCCCAGCATTAGCCACCCCTGCGCGTCCTCGGGGTTCGCTTTCAGGCGTTCCGCGAGGCGGTCGACCATTGCCTGAACTTGCTGTTGGCTTAGCCCATGAGCGGTCGTACCCGCGTCCGCTGGTGCGAGCGCTCGCGGGTTCCCTACAATGAAATACAGGCCCACCGCGCAAACCGGAATGACGATTGCGAGCGCGATGGCTGCGCTGCGCCACTTCTTGCCCGGAGCTTCAGCGCTCTCAGGTCGCCTTAAGTCTTCGAGCAGCCGCGCTTCGATCTCGCGGCGCGACTGCTCATAAAGCTCCGCGCTCAGGCTGCCGGCGCGCATATCGGATTCGAGTTCACGCAACTGATCGCGGTAAATCGCGACATTCGCGCCGCTACTCGATACCCCGGCGCCGGTTCTGTGTCGCAAAAGCGGCGGCAGCACTAGCAGCAGACCCGCGACGATGAAAAATGCCACTACGATCCAGAAAACGGTCATCGAACTTCTGCGTCGTCGGATTTGAGCAGCGCTGCGGCGCGCGCGTGATCTGATTCCGAGAGTTCCATACCGGACTCTTTGCGGCGGCGGGTGAGCCGGTAAAACAGCGCTGCCAGTCCCGCCACCAAGAACAGCAACGGGCCAAACCATAGCAAAATCGTGATGGCTTTCAGCGGCGGCCGATACAACACGAAATCACCGTAGCGCGCAACCATGTAATCGATTATCTCCCGGTTGCTCATGCCCTGCTGCATTTTTTCGCGGATTTGATTCCTGAGGTCAGTGGCAAGTTCGGCCGGCGAATCGGCGATGGTCTCGTTCTGGCACACCAGGCAGCGCAGCGTTTCCGCGAGCTCCCTGACACGCTCATCCAGCTGCGGGTCATTCACCGCCGGGGCGCTATCAGCCGCGCGCGCGAGGTTGATGACCAGCAACGCCAGAATCAGTACCAGCAGCTTACCCATTATTGAGACTGGTCACGAGGGGAATGATCTTGTGCTTCAGGATTTCCGGCGTGAGCGGACCGATTTGCTTGTAGCGGATTACGCCGCGCTTGTCGATGACGTACGTTTCCGGAACGCCGTAAACGCCATAGTCAATGCCGACCTTGCCATCTGAATCAAAAGCCGAGATCCGGTATGGATCGCCGAAGCGTTCCAGCCAGTTCACGCCGTCGTCGCGCTTGTCTTTGTAGTCGAGCCCGTAAACCGGCGCCACTTCGCTCTTTGCGAATTCGAGCAGCACCGGGTGTTCCTCCCTGCAGCTCACGCACCACGACGCCCAGACATTAAGCAGCCACACCTTTCCGATCATATCCCGCTCAGAGAAGATTTTATTGCCATCTCGCAGCTGCGGCAGCTCAAAATGCGGAGCCGGTTTGTTGATGAGGGGCGAGGGCACCTCGTGCGGATTGAGGGTCAGGCCAACTGCGAGAAGCGCCACCAGCGCGATGAATACAGCGAGCACCCAATAGTATTTCAATGCGGCTTCTCCCGAACAACGGCGCGGGCCAAGCGCACTCCTGCTGCCGCTGCATCTGGCGCCGCATGGGCACCGATGCTCTGCCGCCGGGTTTCGACGCGGTACCTGCGGTCGCCCGCTGCAAGCAATCCACCCAGCGCCATCAACACGCAGCCGCTCCAAATCCACAACACAAAAGGCTTGTGCTGCAGGCGAACGATCCAGGTCTTGGAATCAACCGGGTCACCCAGGGAAACGTATAAGTCACGGGTGAAGCCCGGGTCGATTGCGGCTTCCGTCATCGGACTTTCCTGCGAAGCGTAAAAGCGCTTTTCCGGATGCAGCACCGCGACCAGCTTGCCATTCCTCATGGCTGTGATCGTGGCATGCGCGGCGACATAATTGGGCCCGTTCACTTGCTCAACGTCGTCGAAGCGGAACGTATAACCCCCGATCTGCTCAGTCGTGCCGGGGCCCATGCGAACGTCTTTCTGGGCTTCGTAACCTTTTTCCAGCGTCACGCCGACCACGAATACCGCTACACCCACATGCGCGACTAGCATCCCGTAATACGCGCGCGGGGTGCCGGCAAGGCGCGCCGCCATGCTTGTGCCGCTGGCGTTCTTGACTCTCTCCAAAATATTTACAACGCTGGCTGCAACAATCCACAAAGCGAGCAGCAGCCCCAGGGTCACCCATGCGCTCGCGTGGCCTAAGGCGAACAGCAGCAACAGCGCGGTTGCCAGGCTTACTGCGAATGCCCACCGCAGACGCAGCGCCAGATTCGGCACACTCGCTTTCTTCCATCGCGAGAGCGGGCCGATTCCCATGAGAAACAACGCTGGCGCCATCAATGGCACAAATATGGTTTCAAAATACGGGGGGCCGACGGAAATCTTGCCTAAACTCAGCGCATCCAGCAAAAGCGGATAAAGCGTGCCCAGCAAAACCGAGCCGGCAGCCGCGACTAGCAACACGTTGTTGGTAAGCAACATCGATTCGCGCGAGACCGGATCGAAACTTCCACCCAGACCTATGCGTTGCGCGCGCCATGCGAAAAGTGCCAGCGAGCCGCCGATTACCACGGTAAGGAAAGCCAGGATGAAAATGCCGCGCTTGGGGTCAGTCGCAAAGGCATGCACCGAGGTCAACACCCCGGAGCGGACGAGGAAAGTCCCGAGCAGGCTCAGTGCAAATGCAAAGATCGCAAGCAGAACTGTCCAGCTGCGAAACGTGCCACGCTTTTCGGTGACTGCGAGCGAATGAATGAGCGCGGTACCCACCAGCCACGGCATAAACGAAGCGTTTTCCACCGGGTCCCAGAACCACCAGCCTCCCCAACCGAGCTCGTAATACGACCAAACGCTGCCGAGCGCGATTCCGAGCGTTAGGAACATCCACGCGACGGTTGTCCAAGGTCGCGACCAGCGTGCCCAGGTTGCATCCAGGCGCCCCGAGAGGAGGGCGGCGATTGCGAAAGCAAACGCCACCGAAAACCCGACGTAACCGGTATAGAGTACCGGCGGATGCACCACCATGACCGGATCCTGCAGCAACGGGTTGAGATCTCGTCCGTCAGGAGGCACCGGAAACAATCGGTCAAACGGATTAGAGGTAAACAGCATGAATGAGAGGAAACCGACGTTCACCAGTCCCATCACGCCGAGCACGCGCGCGACCATATCGTCGGGAAGACGCCGGCTGAACACACTCACTGCGACCATCCACGCTCCGAGTATCAGCGTCCACAACAGCAGCGAACCTTCATGCCCGCCCCATACTCCGGCGATCCGGTATTGCAAAGGCAGTGCGGAATTCGAATTGGCGGCGACGAAGGCGACCGAAAAATCCTTGTTGATGAATGAGTACATGAGGCAACCGAAAGCGATTGCGACAAAGATGAATTGTCCCAACGCAGCAGGGCGCGCGACGTCCATCCACGCGGTCTCCCTGCGAGCGGCGCCGGCCAACGTGAGCACACCCTGTGCCAGAGCAATGACCAGCGCCAGCGCGAGAGCGAACTGACCGAGTTCGGGGATCATCAGCGCTTCTCCTCTGTTGGCGAATCGATTACCAGTGTCTGTGCAGTTTTCCGTGCCACAGCATGCGCTTTTTTGACCGCATCCGCCGCCTCGGGCGGCATATAATTCTCATCATGCTTGGCGAGCACTTCGCTGGCCTGAAATACTCCATCGGGGCCTAGACGTCCCTGCGCAACGACGCCTTTGCCTTCGCGAAACAAATCCGGCAGCGTGCCACGGTAAGTTACCGGAATGCTGCGCGCGGTGTCAGTCACTATGAACTGCACGGTGAAACCATCGGGCTGGCGCTTGAGGCTTCCGGGCACGACCAGTCCCCCGATACGGAAATCGCGCAATTGCGGGGCTTCGTTCGCCGCCACCTGTGATGGAGTGAAAAAGAACACCAAGTTCTTGTTCAGGGCACTCAATACCAGGGCTGCCGCGGTTGACAGCGCCGCGACACCCACCGCGATTGCTAAAAACCGTTTGTGCCGGGGTTTCATTGCAATGCCTGGCGCGCCGCGCTGCGCTCCCGCAGGAGTTCCCGCAGGATGCTGCGCTTCCTCAGGATGAGCAGCACGATTTCCATCGCCAGAAGTCCGATTACCACTCCATAGGAACCCCACACATAAAGCGCGTAGCCGCCCATTGCGAAGAAGTCGCGCCAGCTCGCCCAGTTCATTTGACGCCGCTCATATAGTCTGCCACCCATTGGCTGTCGCGTTCGCGCTCCAGGATGATGCACCGCACGCGCATCAGCGAAGCCGCGATGCTGTACATCCAAAACGCCAGCACCATCACCAGCATACCGGTCAACATGGTAGCCACCATGGTCGGCGCGCTTTTCAGGCTCACCGATGCGCCTTGATGCAACGTGTTCCACCATTGGACGGAAAAATAAATGATCGGGATATTTATCACCCCGGTGAGCGCAAGCACCGCTCCTGCCTTGTCGGCGCGGCGCGGATCATCGATCGCGGCCTGCAGTGCGATGAAGCCGAAGTAAAGAAACAGCAGAATGAGCTCCGACGTCAAACGCGCGTCCCATACCCACCACGTACCCCAGGTGGGTTTGCCCCATAGAGAACCGCTCCACAGCGCCAGGAATGTGAAAAGTGCGCCGGTCGGCGCGAGGGCGCTCGCCATCATTCCGGAGAGCCGCGTGTTGAATGTCAGCCCCACTCCCGCCCAAAATGCCATGACGACATAAATGAACATCGACATCCAGGCTGCCGGGACATGAATAAAAATGATGCGGTAGGCCTCGCCCTGCTGGCTATCAGTCGGAGCCACGAAAAATCCAAGATATAGCCCTGCGACGGCGAAAAGCAGCGCCGCAATTGCAAACCACGGCACAAGCTTCCCTGCCAGCGGAAAAAACGTCTGCGGCGAAGAGTACTTGAACCAGCTAAAATGATCGACGAGCTGATGTTGCCACGTCGCAGTATTTTCAGGAGTCACATACGGCATATGTCAGCCCATCCTAAATAGCTGCCTAAACCAAAACTATAATTTGACCACATAATACCTGAATTATTCGGCCGAAATGCGCAGCGCCACAGCCGCTGCCCAGGGCGCAAATGTCGCAGCCACCAGGAGCAGGGCGGCAAGCAGCAGAAAATGTGCTTCAGTGCCCAGCCCGGCAGCGGCAGTTTCTACTGTGCCGGCACCGAGAATCAGCACCGGGACGTAAAGCGGAAGTACCAGCAGGGAGAGCAACGCTCCCCCTCCGCGCAAACCCAGCGTCAGCGCCGCCCCGATGGCGCCGATCATGCTAAGTACCGGCGTACCCAAAAGCAAGGATAACGTCAACGTTACCAACAGATTTTGAGGTAAATCAAACTGCAGAGCCAAAAGCGGAGAAATCAGCACCAGCAACAGACCTGTGACCAGCCAGTGCGCGACTACTTTTGCTGCCACGATCGCTCCTAGTGGTGCGGCGCTTAGCAGCATCTGCTCCAGTGTGCCGTCGGCGAAATCGGCCGAGAACAGGCGGGTCAGCGACAGCATTGAGGCGAGCAGGGCCGCGACCCAGATCACTCCCGGCGCGATGGTTCGCAGCAGATCAGGCTCGGGTCCGACTCCAAGCGGGAACAAGCTCACCACGATCACGAAGAAAATGACTGCAGTGAGCACGTCCGCCCATCTGCGGGTGGCGAGCAGCAGGTCGCGGTAAATTACGCAGCGCAGCACCGTGAACATTTAGAGCCTCTAATACAATAAAACACGTTTGCGTTGCTGGCCAAAAAGATGCGGATACAAGGCGCGAGGCGCAG
Source organism: Burkholderiales bacterium (assembly GCA_035624615.1). Taxonomy (GTDB): domain Bacteria; phylum Pseudomonadota; class Gammaproteobacteria; order Burkholderiales; family JAHFRG01; genus JAHFRG01. The sequence continues at coordinate 9,542 of DASPRE010000105.1, forward strand.
CCCAATTTAGAGCCATTGAGCAAGCCGAGCAACGCCGTAGACGCGCTTTTTGGCCGCAACCCGAAGGGACGGCGGCTGCCGCGACACGGTCAGCGCAGCTTGGGGTGCGGGAGCGGCAGCACAAGTCCCCATTTGACAGCTTATCCTGCGGCGCTTGCGCCCCTTCCCGCTCCACGCTGCGCGAGTCCGAGTCCGGGGCGCTTTCGGCGCATTCCTTTGTCGCTCTCCACTGGTATAGAATCATTAAACGGCGCGGCTCGCTTCGCGGCCTGCATCCAAAACCACGCCGTCGCAATATGCGTTTCATTGTGTTAGAGGCTCTTAGTTCCCTGCGAATCGAGGTTGATACACTGTACTTGCGGATTCTCGATCCGGACGTCCTGGTGCGTGGTAAGTACCACTGCGCCGCCGCGCGCGAGATGCTGCGCGATCGATAGCCTGACGTAATCCACGGCGTTTGCATCCAGCGCGTCAAACGGCTCGTCAAGAATCCATAGCGGGATGTTTTCAGACAGGGCGAGCCGCGTCAGCGCCACCCGCCGCTGCTGGCCGCGCGAAAGTATTTTGATTGGCAACGCTTCGTACCCGGCCAATCCGTGCCGGGACAATGCCCCCAGCGCCTGCTCCCTGCTCACAGGCACTCCGACGAGAGTGCAGGAAATAACAAGGTTTTCCAATGCGGTCAATTCACTTTTGACGGCATGCGCATGGCCGATATACAGCAGCTGCTGCCAGTACTCCTCGCGCAGCGACCGAATGTCGCCGCCGTGCCAGCGCACATCGCCGTTAACGGGCGAAAGCAGACCGCACAAGATTCGAAGCAAGCTGGTTTTTCCGCTGCCGTTGGCGCCGGTCACGCGCAGCAAGTCGCCGCTGCGCAGCGTGAAATTCAGGCCGGTAAACAGCCTGCGGCGGCCGCGCACGCACTCCAGGTCGATCGCTTCGAGTTCTGGATTAATTTCTTCCTCGTTTGAAACGGCACCGGTCAATCGTAAGAATAGCGGCAACAGCCGTCTACTCTCTGAAGTTTACGAACTGCAGAGGAAAATCGGCAATTGACTTTCTGACCAGCTGAATGGCTTCCTGCAGCGTGTCTTTCTTGGCGCCCGCGACGCGCACCGCATCGCCCTGGATGCTGGCCTGCACTTTGAGCTTGCTGTCTTTAATGAGCTTCACGATTTTTTTGGCAAGCTCGCTTTCAACTCCGACCCTGATGGTGATGCCCTGTTTTACTTTGTTACCGGTCACCTTTTCGATCGGACCTTTTTGCAGGCAGCGAAGGTCAATTCCGCGCTTGGTGAGCTTGCCGTTCAATACATCCAGCAGCTGCCTCAACTTGAATTCGTCGTCGGCGTAAGCGCTCAGCGCATACTCGTTCTGCTCCACGCGCGCATCCGATCCCTTGAAGTCAAAGCGATTGGATATCTCGCGGTTGCATTGGTCCAGCGCGTTCCTCACTTCCTGCTGATTGACTTGTGAAACAATGTCGAATGACGGCATGATCCAATCTCCAAATTCACGACCTGTTTTTTAATTTCGCGGCGATGCGCATTCTGAGCGCATTGAGCTTGATGAAGCCCGCAGCGTCTTTCTGGTTATAAGCGCCCTGGTCGTCCTCGAAGGTGGCAATTTTCGGATCAAATAGCGAATCGGTTTTGGAATCGCGCCCTGCGATGATGACATTGCCCTTGTAGAGCTTGACCCGCACCCGCCCGTTGACGTTCGCTTGTGAGGCGTCGATCATTTCTTGCATCAGCTTGCGCTCGGGACTCCACCAGTAGCCGTTGTAAATCAGCGACGCGTATCGCGGCATGAGCTCGTCCTTGAAATGCGCGACTTCGCGATCGAGTGTGACCGATTCGATCGCGCGGTGCGCTCGCAACATGATCGTGCCGCCCGGCGTTTCATAACAGCCGCGCGATTTCATCCCAACGAAGCGGTTTTCCACCAAGTCCAGCCGTCCGATGCCGTGCTTGGCTCCTGCGCGGTTGAGCGCGCGCAGTGCTTCCGCCGGGCTAAGCCGCGAGCCGTTGATGGCCACGATATCGCCTTTTTCGTATTCAAGCTCGAGATACTCTGCTTTATCGGGCGCTTTTTCGGGCGCAACCGTCCAGCGCCACATATTCTCCTCGGGCTCCCTGGACGGATCCTCAAGACTGCGTCCCTCATAGGAAATGTGCAGCAGATTGGCGTCCATGCTGTACGGCGAGCCGCCAGGCTGCTGCGCTTCCACCGGAATGCCGTGTTTTTCGGCATAAGCGACCAGCTTTTCGCGCGAAGTCAGATCCCATTCGCGCCAGGGCGCAATCACCCGGATGTCCGGCTGCAACGCGTAATAGCCGAGTTCGAAGCGCACCTGATCGTTGCCTTTTCCGGTAGCGCCGTGCGCCACCGCGTCCGCCTTGGTTTGTCGTGCAATATCAATTTGCTTTTTGGCGATGAGCGGGCGTGCGATGCTGGTGCCGAGCAGGTATTCCCCCTCATAGACGGCGTTCGCGCGGAACATCGGAAACACGAAATCGCGCACGAATTCCTCGCGCAGGTCGCTGACGAAAATTTCCTTCACGCCGAGCTGCTTGGCCTTGGCACGCGCCGGCTCAAGCTCTTCGCCCTGACCGATATCCGCCGTGAAAGTAACCACTTGACATTTATAGGTGTCCTGCAGCCATTTCAGTATCACTGAGGTATCCAGCCCACCTGAATAGGCGAGCACCACTTTTTTAATTCCGTTCATTTTATTTTTCCCAGCAGTAAATATTCCATCAGCGCTTTTTGAGTATGCAGGCGATTCTCGGCTTCATCCCAGACCACTGACTGAGGGCCGTCGATGACTTCAGCGGCGACTTCCTCGCCGCGGTGCGCAGGCAGGCAGTGCATGAACAAGGCGTTGGCTTTAGCCAGCGCCATCATTTCCTCATCCACCCTGAAATCCGCAAAAACTTTCTTCCGCTCTTCCTTTTCTTTTTCATAGCCCATGCTGGTCCATACGTCGGTGGTGACCAGGTCGGCGCCGGATACCGCTTCATGCGGATCCTCGAAGCACTCAAGATGCATGCTCGCATAGCTTTCTCCGCGCCCGGGCTCGAGCTCGTAACCCGGTGGGCAGGAGACATGAAAATTGAAATCGAAAAGTTTCGCCGCCTGCAGCCACGAATTACAAACGTTGTTGGAATCGCCGACCCATGCCACGGTTTTGCCGCGAATCGAGCCGCGGTGTTCCAGATACGTAAAAATATCGGCTAGGATCTGACATGGATGATATTCGTTGGTCAGCCCGTTAATAACCGGCACCCGCGAATGGCCGGCAAAGCGCTCGATAATGCTTTGCTCGAACGTGCGTATCATCACTATGTCTACCATGCGTGAAATCACCTGCGCCACGTCTTCAATCGGTTCGCCGCGCGAAAGCTGGGTGTCGCGCGGAGATAGAAACATCGCCGAACCGCCAAGCTGGTTCATCCCGGCCTCAAAGGAAACCCGGGTGCGGGTAGAGTGTTTTTCGAAAATCATCGCGAGCGTCTTGCCGTGAAGGGGCTGATAGAGTTCGCCACGCGCGCGTTTGGCCTTAATGATCCGCGTGCGTTCGAACAGATGCTCGAATTCGGGGAGCTCGAAATCCTTGAGTTGCAAAAAATGCCTGGTATGCATGATTAACTTCACGCACTGGCATTGACGGATGCCGCTTGCCGGGAAAAATTTATAATCACACCGCTCAGGCCCTGGATTAATTGCTGCGCCTCTGCTTGCTGCATCACCAGCGCGGGCAACAGACGGATCACGTTGTCCGCCGTAACGTTGATCAACAGGCCCTTTCCCAGTGCGATTTCCACAACGTCGCCGCAAGGTTGCGCGAGCTCGATGCCGATCATCAAACCTTCGCCGCGAATTTGAACGACGTCCTTGACGCCGGCCAATGCCTGCGCCAGGCCGTCGCGGATAAATTCGCCGAGCTTGAGCGCATGGGCCATGAGATTTTCTTCCTCGATGACCGCAAGCGTGGTCAGCGCGGCAACGCAGGCGAGCGGGCTGCCGCCAAAGGTCGAACCGTGAGTGCCAGGTTTAAAGACTTCCGCCGCGCTTCCCGCCCCGAGGCAGGCGCCGATCGGTACGCCCGAACCCAAACCCTTGGCGAGCGTCATCACATCGGGCCTGATTCCAGAATACTGGTGCGCAAACCATTTTCCCGTGCGGCCGATCCCGCATTGCACTTCATCCAGCATCAACAGCCACCCTTGCTCGTCGCAGATGCGGCGCAATCCCCGGAAGTAATCGGGCAACGGCAGCGGCACCCGGATCCCTCCTTCGCCTTGAATCGGTTCCACCAGAACCGCGACGATGTTTTTGTTGTGATTGGCCACTTGCGCCACTGCAGCTACGTCGTTGTAGGGAACCCGCGCGAATCCGCCCATCAGCGGTTCGAATCCTGCCTGTACCCGGCGCGATCCGGTAGCACTCAAAGTCGCCATAGTGCGCCCGTGAAAACTTTTTTCCATAACGATAATGGTCGGGTTGTCTATGCCTTTTTGATGGCCGTAGAGCCGCGCGAGCTTGATGGCCGCTTCGTTGGCTTCCGCTCCCGAATTGCAGAAGAACGCCTTGTCCATATTGGCGAGGCCTGCGAGCCGTGCCGCCAGTTCTTCCTGTTTTTGGACCTGGTACAGATTTGAAGTATGGATCAGCGTGCGCACCTGCTCGCTAAGCGCTTTGACTAGCCTAGGATGCGCATGTCCGAGAGTATTTACCGCAATGCCGCCAACGGCGTCGAGATAGCGTTTGCCTTGGCTGTCCCACAGCCAAACGCCCTCACCGCGGACAAAGCCGATCGGCAATCTTGCGTAGGTGTTCATCAAGTGCGACATGGCGCTTGCTCAAAAAAGGGGCAATTATACTCTTGATGAGAATAAAGTTTTATTCCTTTAACTTCTTCAGTCCTTTTTCCTCTGACTTTTTCAGGATGCGCAGAGTCGGCAAGTAGCCGTCAAACACGATGCCGTGCAATTCCACCCGTCTCTGGCTGCGCAGCAGGCCTACCAAATAGTGAATGATTTCGGCGGTAATCACTTGTCCCGGCGCCAGCACGGGAATCCCGGGTGGATACGGCACAATCTGGTCAGCAGACACTTTCCCCAATAGCGCGGTATTAATTCGGTCCTTTTCGTCCACCAGCGGCGAGAGCTCGCCGCCGCAATAAAACGCGTCGCGCGGTAGGAACTTGAGCTTCGTGAAGCGCGGTATCTGTGGCGTTTGGTAGAGCCGGCGCGGGGCCCGTCCCTCGCGCGCGATGCGCATCAGCGCGTCATACAAGCGCGATACCTTGCTGCGCGTCGTGCCAATGGTGAGCAGCAGCGTCAGAGTGTTAAACGTGGATTTTTCAACCTGGATGTTGTAGCGCTCAAACAATTCCTGCTGCAATTCTTCCACAGTGTAGCCGCAACGGGAGATGTCCACAGTGACCTTGGTAGGATCGAGCTTGATGTTGTCAGCGCGCACTTCATCCGGCAGCAAATCGTCGAGTTCCAGCACTCGGAACACTCCGGTGGAATTAATCTGCGTGCGCAGTTCCCTTGCCAACGCCAGAGTTCTGGACAGCAGCTGGTAGCCTTCCATCACCGCCTGCTTCCGGGCGATGTCCAGGCTTGCAATCATGGTGTATTGCGGACTGGTGGAGGTGTGCATATTGAAGTTTTCACGGAAGATGTGCTCGTTAAAGTTAGCATCGTTAACGTGTATCATGCTCGCCTGGGAAAACGCAGAGAGAACTTTGTGCGTGCTTTGTGTGGCATAGTCCGCTCCTGCTTCAAGCGCAGTCGGGCGGAACTCGGGATGAAAGCGTGCGAAGCCGTACCACGCTTCGTCAATCACCACCTTGATGCCGCGGCTGTGCGCCGCTTCGATAATGGGGTGCAGGTCATATCGCAATCCATCATAAGTACAGCTGGTCAGCACCAGCGCCTGAGCGTCGGGGTGATCCTCGACAGCTTTTAATATGGCGCGTTTCGGCACCGGACCAAATAGGCTGAATTTTTTGTTGACCGAGGAATCTAGGTAAATCGGGTGCGCGCCCGAAAGCACTACCCCATGATGTACTGACTTGTGGCAATTGCGGTCAAGCAGCAGCTTTTCTCCGGGCGCAATCAGTGTCTGGAAAATAACTTTGTTTGCGGTGGAAGTGCCGTTGGTCGCGAAAAAAGTGCGCCGCGCGCCAAACGCTTTGGCGGCTATTTTCTGCGCTTCCAGAATCACGCCGCTGGGTTGCATGAGAGAATCCAGCATGGGCACGGAAACCGATAAATCGGCGTCGAACACATGTTCGCCGATGAATTCGTAAAAATCACTGACCCACGGGCTGTCGCGCAGGCTGTCGCCGCTGGAGTGGCCGGGTGAATGCCAGGCATCCTTGGCCATCAGTACATAGCTTTTGAGTTGGTCGTAAAACGGCGTGCGCGCTTTTTCCTGGATTTGCGCATTGAGTATTCTATACATGCCGCGGTAGTCGCGTTCTTCGCGGTAAAAATACCCGTCTACGGATTCGGCGAACAGCCGGTCCACCACCTGGTCTTCCTGCTCCTTGGCTATCAGGACGTAGACATCCAGCTCGGGACGGAAGCGCGTGATTTTCTGCACCAGCTTGAGCGCGGACATCTGCTTGCCGCGTGAGTCGTTCAAACTGTCGTTTTTCATGGCATACAGCGTGTCGTCAACCACCACCGCCTGTAGATTGCCGTCTTCTTCGATGGCGCGTAATGCTTCGCGCACGGTAGTAACGCCGGTAAAACTGATGCCAAGCGGATTGTCGAGCGAACGGGCAGCAGCGTTGAGACCCTTGATGAGTTCCTTCAACACCAGTTTTTCGTCATTGATGACGAGTATGTGGCTGACCGGCTTGCGCATGGGGGTCTTCAGATTTCAAAAATTCGTTTTATGCGCCAATTGCGCGCACAATGCAACCCCCACATCCGGCAGGAACGCGTTTCGCGCGTTCGACAACTCAGGATATGGCAAACTCGATTAAAAGAGGATTAAGCCATCGCCTTGATGGCTTGAGACAGCCGGCTCTTGTAGCGCGCGGCTCGGTTCTTGTGAACGATTTTCTTGTCGGCGACGGAATCAATGATGCGCACCGATTCCTTGAAAGCGGTTTGCGCAGCCGCCTTATTGCCAGAAGCGATGGCCTTTCTTACGCTTCTTATCGCACTACGCAGCGTGCTGTGTAGACCGGCATTGTGTTGACGCCGGGGTTCAGCCTGCTTAGCGCGCTTTTTTGCGGATACGATGTTGGCCATGTGGCCTGTGAAGCATTCAACCAAAGGGCGCAATGATACGTTTGTTCGCGGCACTTTGCAACCGAGCAACATGGATGACGCCCGGTGCGCGGGATGCCACATTCGAGTTACCATACGCCACGATGAATTTACTCCAAGCGCTGGCCACCGTCAGCAGCATGACCCTGATATCGCGCATCCTGGGCTTTGTCAGGGACACCGTAATTGCCCGCATTTTCGGGGCGGGCTTGTTCACCGACGCATTCTTCGTCGCCTTCCGCATACCCAATCTGCTGCGCCGCCTGTTTGCCGAAGGCGCTTTTTCACAAGCCTTCGTACCGATTCTTGCTGAATACAAAAACCGGCGCGGGGGCGATGCAACCAAACTGCTGGTGGATCATGTGGCCGGCCTGCTGGCGCTGAGCCTGTTCGCGGTGACTTTACTCGGGGTGATAATCGCGCCGCTAATTGTTTACATCAGCGCTCCGGGATTTTCGGCCACGCCGGAGAAATTTGATGTTACGGTCGAGCTTTTGCGGATCACTTTTCCCTATATTCTTTTCATTTCTCTGGTGTCTCTAGCAGGCGGCATTCTGAATACCTGGAGCAGGTTTTCAGTGCCGGCGTTTACTCCGACATTGCTCAATCTTTCATTCATCGGTTGCGCCTTCTGGCTCGCTCCCTATGTTAATCCGCCGATCAAAGCCCTGGCGTGGGCGGTGTTCATCGGCGGCGTTCTTCAGCTCGCATTTCAAGCCCCGCATCTTGCCCGAATTAGGATGCTCCCGCGGTTCAGTCTGAATTTCGATGACGAAGGCGTGTGGCGGATACTCAAACTCATGGGACCGGCCGTGTTTGGCGTCTCAATCAGCCAGGTGAGCTTGCTGATTAATACCATTTTTGCTTCGTTTCTCGTAACCGGCAGCGTGTCGTGGCTTTATTACGCCGACCGGTTGATGGAATTCCCGGCCGGCATGCTGGGAGTCGCCTTGGGGACAGTACTGTTGCCTAGCTTGTCCAAGCATTACGTTGACCAATCGCGCGAGGAATACGCCAAGCTCCTCGACTGGGGTTTGCGGCTAACCTTGCTACTCGCGCTGCCCGCTGCGGTGGCGCTGGCGCTGTTGGCAGTGCCGCTCATTGCCACGCTGTTTTATTACGGTGCGTTTAACGCGAATGATGTTTGGATGACGCGGCAGGCGCTTGTCGCCTACAGCGCGGGTTTATTGGGAATGATTTTTGTAAAAGTGCTGGCGCCGGGGTTTTACGCTACACAGAACATCAAGACACCCGTGAAAATCGCTATCGTGACTCTCATCGCTACGCAAATCATGAACCTGATTTTCATTTGGCAACTGAAACACGCGGGTCTGGCACTGGCGATTGCGCTGGGCGCATGTCTTAATGCCGGGTTGCTCTACACGTATTTGCGCAGGCACGGCATTTACCGGCCGCAGCCGGGCTGGGGGATATTCGCTTTCAAAATCGGAATTGCGATTTGTTTAATGGTGGCGGCGCTGTGGATGGCGTCGGGTGGGGACCAAGCTTGGCTTCTGGCTTCGGGTTTCAGACGGGCCGCGAAGCTCGTCTGGGTGGTTGCCGTCGGCGCTTTTTGCTATTTCACGGCGCTGTGGCTGCTGGGTCTCAGGTTGAAAGATTTTGCCAGGCGCGCAGCGTAAAGCTTTACAGCTGATAATCAGATCCTTTAATTTCGCTCATCGCCGCTTCCACCGCTTTGCGCGTAAGATGCGGCGCAAATAACTCGATGAAGTCGTAGACATAGCCGCGCAGGTACGCGCCGCGGCGGATGCCGATGCGAGTAGTGCTTGATTCGAACAGATGGCTCGCGTCGATTGCGCGCAGATTCTTGTCGCGCTCAGAGTCATACGCCATTTTTGCCAGTATCCCTACACCCAATCCCAATTCCACGTAAGTCTTGATCACATCGGAGTCAATCGCTGTAAGCACTACGTTAGGTGCGAGCCCTTTTGCAGCGAAGGCGCGATTGATTTGGGAGCGGCCCGCGAAGGCAAAGTCGTAGGTAATGATTGGATATTTGGCGAGTTCCTCCAGCGTGAGCAGGCGTTCCTTCAACAGCGGATGATTAGTTGGTGTAACCACGCAACGGTTCCACTGGTAGCAAGGCAACATCACCAACTCCTTGAAGAGTTCGATGGCTTCAGTGGCAATTACGATGTCGGCCTCGCCGGATACCACTTGCTGGGCGATCTGCGTCGGGCTGCCCTGATGCAGACACAGTTTCACTTTGGGATACCGTCCGGTGAACTTGCTTATCGTGGGCGGAAGGGCATAGCGCGCCTGGGTATGAGTCGTGGCAATCGTCAGGCTACCGGTCGCTTCGTTGGTAAATTCTTCTCCTACCCGTTTCAGGTTATCGGCCTCCTGAAGTATTTGTTGCGCGATGGAATGAATGACTTTGCCGGGTTGAGTCATCTCGACGACCCGCTTACCGTTGCGCACGAAAATCTGCACCCCGAGTTCCTCTTCCAGGAGACGAATTTGTTTGCTGATTCCCGGTTGTGACGTGTGCAGTTTTTGTGCTGCGCCGGAAACGTTTAAGTTTTGCTGAACTACTTCGCACAAATAGCGCAATTGCTGCAACTTCATGGCTACTCCTGCAAATAACGTTTAGTTATAACATCCTAACATAATATTATTTTGCAATATATAAGAGCATTGATATTATGTTTGCCTGCCAAAAATTTCTGCTTCGCAAACAAATGTCAAGTGGTTGTAAAAATGGATTTTTTATACAGGATATCGGATTTTACGGTCGGGTTCATCTTGGGGCTCACCGGCGGTAGCCTGGTTTGGTGAAATCTGATAACTAGGGGTCACGCTGATGGCTTTTCACAATCTGGCAGACAAAGAAGAAATCGAGGCTTACACCCAGGCAGTTGAAGATTTCCTAAATCTCAAACTGGATTCCGAGCGCTTCACTGCGACGCGCCTGCAGATGGGCGTGTACGGCCAGCGCCAGGAAGACGTGCACATGGTGCGCATCAAAATCCCCGGCGGGCGGCTGCATGCCCGGCAGCTAGGGACTATTGCCGATCTGCTGGAAACATGTTCAACGCACGACCGGGCACACATCACGACGCGCCAGGATATTCAGATGCATTACGTGCCGACTCGAGATACCCCAACGGTGCTCAGAAGTCTCGCCGCTGCCGGGCTGACCACGCGGGAAGCCTGCGGCAACACCATTCGTAATATCACGGCCTGCCCTATGGCAGGAATCTGCCCGCGCGAACATACCGATGTGACCCAACACCTGGACGGCGCAGTGAACCATTTTCTGCGCAATCCGCTTAATCAGCAGCTGCCGCGAAAATTCAAGATCAGCTTTTCCGGGTGCGAGGCCGATTGCGCGCAAGGAATGCTGCATTGCATGGGCATCGTCGCAGTAAAAAAAGGCGACCGCTTCGGATTCAAGGTGCTGGCGGGCGGCGGACTCGGGCACAAGCCGCACGAAGCCATCGTGGTTGAAGAATTCATTGAGGAAAAAGACCTGCTGCACACAATGGAAGCCATCGTCACGCTGCACAACAAGTATTCAGATCGTACCAAACGCGCCAAGTCGCGCATTAAGTTTTTGGTGGATAAGTTCGGACCCGAAGGGTTCATCGAAAAATACCGGGAGGAACTGGCACGAATTAAACAAGCGCTCGCCAACCAGCCTTATCCCAAAGGTGTTTGGAAAACCGGAGGCGAAGGCGAAATCTGCGGGCAGGGCGCACCACGCCACGTAGTGCCGCAAAAGCAGCGGGGCCTTGTGTTGCTGCCCATCAGTGTGCCCATCGGCCACCTGAATGCGAAACAGTTGCGCGGCATCGCGCGGGCACTTGAGACGCACGGTTTAGATGAAATTCGCACCACCCAGGACCAAAACCTGATGGTTATAAATGTGCCGCAAGCAAAACTTGGTTCGCTGCGCAAGGCGATTGCCGCGCTTGGACTGCGTGAACCGGAACCGGGCGACAATGTGGTGGCTTGCCCCGGCACTTCTACTTGCCGTTTGGGAATCACTTCGTCCACGCTACTTGGCCCGAAGCTCAGAAATGCTGTCGGCGGCGATTTGCGCATCCGCGTTTCGGGCTGCCACAACGGCTGCGCCCAGCCGGAGATGGGGGATATAGGCATATACGGCGAAGGCAAGCGAATGCACGGGAAATTAATTCCGCATTACCAGACTTATTTTGGAGGCAACGGTCTCGCCGGCGGAGGTCTCGCATTCAAAGGCCCTTCGGTACCGGCGGCGCGCATCGAGGGTGCAGTGCAGCGGGTGCGCGGTGCTTATGAGAAAGACCGTCAAGAGAATGAAAGCTTTTTCCATTGGACGCGGCGCCGGGGTATCGCCTATTTCAATGAGCTGCTTGCCGATTTGGTTGTTGTCCAGGAATCCGACGTCGCCTCGGTACTGCGCGACCACGGTGATAATCAGGATTTCAAGGTGCTGCAACTCGGCGGCGGGGAATGCGCCGGAGCAACGCAGATGCTGGTCGGGTCGAACTTCTTCGAAGCGGCGCATGAGCGCGGCTACCGTAATGCGCTGGTGTTTCAGCGCAAGTACGGCGAAGCAGTGAAATGCGCGGAAGCGATTGCCCGGTTGATTGGGCAGGGAGTGGTGCACCTATTGGGCGGCAACAACAAGCAGGAAAACCTTGCTGATCTCGGTGCCGAACTCGTTGGCCTGTTGTCGGACCAGCCAGAACTGGGCGAGCAGCTGACGGAATTTGGCGCCGTGTTTGCGCACGATACGGAAGAGTGGACTGAAAAAGAACTCAAACCCTTGTTTGCCAAGCTGGACAGCTGGACCATGGAAGTTGCTGAATTGTGTGTCACCCGCGACCGCCAGCTTGACCTTACAGGCGCACTTCCGGCACCGGTTGGCGCGCCGAAAACCATATTTGTGCTGCCTCAGACAGCGGCGGCTTGACAATGGTCCGCCGCAACAAAGCGCAGCTCTCGGCCGACACGTACGGCATAAACCGCGCTACCGGCAGCTTCATCCTGGTCGATGAAGCTACAAATAATGCCGTCGCAGCAGAAATGATGGTCGAGGTGGCCTCATGAAGGGCAAGGTGTATTTGATAGGCGCAGGGCCCGGCGCACCGGATTTGATCACCGTGCGCGGCGCAGAGATTCTCAAGCTCGCCGATATCGTGTTTTACGATGCGCTGGTGCATCCGGATACTTTGGCATTCGCGCCTCGCGCCAAAAAAGTGGCCGTAGGGAAGCGTTGCTCGCGCATTTCCACCGAACAGCGCTTTATTAACCGCAATCTGGTGGAGGCGGCGCATAAATATCAGACCGTGGTGCGGCTCAAGGGCGGCGACCCCATGCTGTTTGGGCGCGCGCAGGAAGAAATCGCCTCTCTCAATAGAGGCGGGATTGATTTCGAAATCATTCCAGGGGTGACCGCGGCATTGGGAGCGAGTGCTGAAGTCGGTATATCCCTTACGCGCAGGGGCTTGAGCCGCAGCGTGGTGTTTGTGACGCCGCGTGTCGGTGAAGGAGAGGAAGCCGCTGATTGGGTCAAGAGCGTGCTCGCCGCCGACACTGCGGTACTGTACATGGCCGCAGGCCAGGCGGCTGAAATTTCTGCAATTCTCCTTTCCCAAGGATTACCGGCGGCGAGTCCGGTAGTTGTGGTGGAGAAAGCGACTCTTCCCGAATCGAGGCAAATCTATACCACGCTTTCAGGTTTAAGCGAGGTAGGACAATGGAATCTTGAAGGGCCGGCACTGATTTTCCTCGGTGAAGTGTTCCGCGAATCAGCAGTCGCTTGTACCGCAATTGAGAATCTGCTGGGCGCGGTGCAAGCAGCTTCCGTAGGCTAAGTTCTCTTCACAGTTGTTCCAGTAAATCCGGACAGGTTTTTCCCGCCAGGAATGGGAGAAAACCTGCTGGCTTATTTCGCCTGCACAGTAGCCGCTGGCTGCAACTCACTGTAAAATCCAGATTTTTCTGCTTACCTAGCCATGCTGATTTGCAGAGGTATCCCCGGCAAAGCGCGAGCGTCGGTAGCGTTGAGCATCGGCAACTTCGACGGCATACACGTTGGACATCGCGCGATGCTCACTCGCCTTGCTCAGAGCGCGAAGTCCAGAGGTTTGGTTTCGTGCGTGCTGACTTTTGAGCCCCACCCGCGAGAATTTTTTGCGCCATTATCGGCACCTGCGCGCTTGAGCAACTTGCGGGAAAAACTGGAAGCCTTTGCGTCGCTGGGTGTGGAACGCACGCATATTTGCCGCTTTAACCGCAACTTTTCCAGTATGACCGCACAGGAGTTCATCGAACGTGTGGTTTGCGGTGGACTCAATGCGAAATGGCTACTGGTGGGAGAGGATTTCCGCTTTGGCAGCAAGCGCGCGGGCGATCTCGCTCTGCTGCAAAAGGCAGGACAGAAGCTCGATTTCGAAGTAACTGTCATGCCGAGCATTATGCTTAAAGGGCAACGCATTTCCAGCACCATGGTGCGTGACGCCTTGGCTGAAGGCGATCTGGAACGGGCAAGCGAGTTGCTGGGGAAACCCTACTCCATGAGCGGCAGAGTGGTGCATGGTGACAAAACCGGACGCAGAATCGGATTTCCTACGGCAAATATCAAGATCAAGCACGCCCGTCCACCGCTTGGCGGAATCTTCGCGGTGGAGGTTTCAGGAATCTCCGAGTGCCCGCTGAAAGGAGTGGCAAGCCTGGGTGTGCGGCCGACAATCATGGACAACGGCGCGCCAGTGCTTGAAGTTCATGTATTCGACTTTAACCGCGAAATTTATGGACAGCATGTGAGGGTAGAGTTCGTACACAAGCTGCGCGAAGAGGAAAAATATCCAGACCTCAAAACCTTGACGCAGCAGATCTCGTTGGACGTGGAAAAGGCGAAGGAATATTTCTTCGCCGCCGCAGCGCAGCGGCAATGAAAAAATGGAAGACTACAAAAAAACCCTGAATCTGCCTGATACGCTTTTTCCGATGCGCGGCGACCTTGGGAAGCGCGAGCCGGCGATGGTCAAAAAGTGGCAAGAAAAAAATCTCTACCAGAAAATCCGCGAAACCGCCAACGGACGCCCCAAGTTTATCTTGCACGACGGACCGCCTTATGCCAATGGCGATATTCATATTGGCCACGCGGTAAACAAGATTCTCAAGGATATCATCGTCAAGAGCAAAACCCTGGCGGGTTTTGACGCGCCCTATGTGCCCGGCTGGGATTGTCACGGCTTGCCGATCGAGCACGAAGTGGAAAAGCAGCACGGCAAGAACATGGAACCGGACAAATTTCGCAAGCTATGCCGCGAGTATGCGCAGTCGCAAATCGTGCGGCAGAAAAAGGATTTCATCAGGCTTGGCGTTCTGGGAGATTGGGAAAATCCATATCTGACAATGAATTTCCACACCGAGGCCGGGGAAATCCGCGCGCTCGGGAAAATCTTGCGCAACGGTTATCTTTATCAGGGTGAGAAGCCGGTTAACTGGTGCATAGACTGCGGTTCGGCGCTGGCTGAAGCGGAAGTTGAATACGAGGACAAGGTTTCTGATGCAATTGACGTCGCTTTCCCAGTGGTAGACCGAAACGAGTTAAAAAGCATTTTCGCTTCGGACGAGTTACCAAACCTTCCAGCCTACGCGGCGATTTGGACCACCACACCTTGGACTTTGCCCGCAAATCAGGCGGTATGTGTAAATCCGAAAATTTATTATTCCCTGGTCCAAGCGGCTAACTGTTTGCTTATTCTTGCCGCAGATCTTGTACCCGCGTGCATGAATCGCTATGGATTGAAGTACGATCTTTTTCGTCATTCATGCCAAGGTAAAGAGCTTGAACATCTGTCCCTCAATCACCCGTTTTATGAGCGCAAAGTTCCCATAATCCTTGGTGAACATGTGACGCTGGAAGCCGGAACCGGCCTCGTGCACACCGCGCCTGCCCATGGGCTGGACGACTACATCATCGGGCAGAAATATAATTTGCCGGTCGACAACCCGGTGGGGAGCGACGGCCGATTTTATAAGAACATTCCGTTAGTCGGAGGGCTTTCGGTCTGGAACGCAAACGACCTGATAATCGCTGAATTGCAAAAAAGAAATCTCCTGCTCAAATCAGAAAAACTGCAGCACAGCTACCCGCATTGCTGGCGGCACAAGACGCCGATCATTTACCGCGCCGCTCATCAGTGGTTCATTGGCATGGATGGGCCGGAAAGACAGGGCAGAACGTTGCGCCAGGCTGCCATCGCTGCGATTGACGCGACGCAATTTTACCCGGCGTGGGGTCGGGCCAGACTGGACGGCATGATCGCCAAGCGCCCGGACTGGTGCATTTCGCGCCAGCGCAACTGGGGAGTGCCGATTGCTTTTTTCATTCACAAGGAAAGTGGCGAGCTGCATCCGCGCACTCCGGAGCTTTTAGAAGAAGTCGCGAAAAGGGTAGAGCAACAAGGAATCGAAGCTTGGTTCAAACTTGATGCGAAGGAATTGCTCGGAGAGGAAGCCAAGGATTATCGCAAGATGAGTGATACGCTCGACGTCTGGTTCGACTCGGGCACCACGCATGTCACGGTTTTACGCCAGCGAAATGACCAACACTATCCGGCTGAACTTTATCTTGAGGGTTCGGACCAGCACCGCGGCTGGTTTCATTCATCTTTACTTACCGGTTGTGCCCTGGATGGCCGTGCGCCCTATAAGAGTTTGCTCACGCACGGCTTTGTCGTTGACGGCGCGGGCCACAAGATGAGTAAATCGAGGGGCAATGTGATTGCGCCGCAGAAAGTCGCAGATACCCTTGGCGCCGATATCCTGCGCTTGTGGGTTGCGCAGACCGATTACTCCGGCGAGCTTTCGATTTCCGACGAGATTTTGAAGCATGTGGTGGAAAGCTACCGCCGCATCCGCAATACCTTGCGCTTCCTGCTCGCCAACATCGCTGATTTTGATCCCGCCAAACATGCAATGCCGGTGGAGCAATGGCTGGAAATCGATCGTTACATGCTGGCGCTATGTCGCGTGCTGCAGGAGGGGTTGGCTTCCAATGTCGAGAAAAATCTTCTCCCCTCTGTGCTGTATGACCTGGTTGATATCAAGAACGTAACGGGTGAATACGAAAACTATAAATTCCATTTTGTTGCGCAGAGTCTTCATCAGTTTTGCTCGGAGCATCTAGGAGCATTTTACCTGGATATACTCAAGGACCGACTCTACACCGCGGGCCCGAATTCCCCCGCTCGCCGTTCAGCACAGAATGCTCTTTACCATATCACTCATTGCCTGGTCAGGCTTTTTGCCCCGGTTTTGAGCTTTACTTCAGAAGAGGTTTGGAGTCACCTGAAAGGCAATACCGACGACAGTGTTTTTCTGGAACGGTGGTACCAATTGCCGCAAATTAACCAAATCGGGGAACTGCTGACCCGCTGGCAGCATATTAGAAAAGTGCGGCGCAATGTCCAGAAAAAGCTTGAAGAACTTCGCGTGACGGGAGAAATCGGCTCTTCACTGGCTGCAGAAGTCAAGCTTTACACGAAGAATGAAGACGTGCACAAACAGTTATCCTACTTTGACGACGACCTCAGATTTATTTTTATCACTTCGCAGGCCGAGTCGTTTTACGGCACTCATCCTGAAGCACAAGACATGAAATTTGAGGATCTGGAAATCAGGGCCGTTTCCAGCCCACACCGCAAATGCGAGCGCTGTTGGCATTACCGTGCCGACGTGGGCGCGGACGCGAAACATCCGGAAATTTGTGGGCGTTGCGTGAGCAATCTTTATGGCGACGGAGAGCCACGCCATTTCGCGTAGCTGGCTGCGCTGGTTTGTGATCAGCGCGCTGGTGATTGTGCTTGATCAGCTCACCAAGTACTGGGTTAGCCAGTGGCTTGCGCCCGGTGCAAGCGTTCCGGTCACACCTTTTTTCAACCTGACCCTGACTTATAACACTGGCGCGGCGTTCAGCTTCTTGAGCCGGGCATCGGGATGGCAGCGCGGTTTTTTTATTCTGATAGCCGCGTCAGCCTCATTGCTCATCGTGTATCTCATTATTCGTTACCAGTGGCAAAAGCTTTTCAGTCTAAGCCTAAGCCTGGTACTGGGCGGAGCGTTGGGAAATTTGTGGGATCGTATTTTCCTTGGCCACGTTGTGGATTTCCTGGATTTTTATGTTGAGGCCTATCATTGGCCGGCATTCAATGTTGCTGATTCCGCAATTACCTGTGGCGCGGCTTTGCTCATCTGGGACAGCTTCCGCCGCCGATCAGCAGAATGAGACTAAAAAATTAACGGAGAGCCCAGGTCCGACCTGTTCCAAAGCGGGGCGTAAAAGCAACATGGGCGCTGTGAGGCGCCCATGTTGCTGTTGCTGATGTGCTTTAATTAGACCTTAAGGAGTTATTTCGCGCCAGAAGATCCGCTTACCCCCAGCGGGAGGTGACAACGGTGGAAGCGGAAAGATTTTCACAACACCCTGTGTGTTGATGATCTGTTCCAGCTTGCCACCCACTTCTACCACGATCGGACGCGTCGCTAATGCAAACGCAACTAATGTACCCGATACGCCGTTTGGCGAAGAGGGAAGCGGGCCGCCGGTCGTATAGTTCAAGAAGTAACGATAGCTTTTGCCGCCAAGGTTGCAGGCGTTAGTATCGGGAGCGTTAGTCGTAAAGCTCAGGATTCCCAGATCGAGTGCCGGATCGGTATTGCTGCGCTCTCCCGGAGAGGCACTGCCCGGGTTGAAATCAATGAACCAACCGATTTTGCTCGTGAAGTCTACCATGTTTGCGGTGGTAAACCGGTCGGTTTCAAGGGTCACGGGATCGATTGCCTCGGTGAGCGTCTGTTGAACCATGTTCGGATTGCTGTGGACTGCGCCCCAACCCGAGAAAGCACCCAAAGGATCCTTGATGGCGTAGAACGATTGTTGACTAGTGTTGGATATATCGCTCACGCCAAGATACTGGCCGGTGCCCACGTACACGATTTCAAACGTGCCGACACCCGAGACTGAGATTTCACCCAGTTCCGGCTTAGTGGTGATGGGCTGCGAGCCGCTACCCTGGGAGCCGGCCGCAGTTCCCAGAATCGCCAGAAGCGTGGCCGTGTTGCCCGAGACAGCAATCGAGTTAGCATTGTCAAACCGCCACAGGTTTCCATTGAGGTCACCACCGTAAACGCGCAAAGAGGTGTTATCAGTCTGCGTGTCATTGACAAAGGCGTTGATCCGCGCCAAGCCGCTGGGTGTCGTTGTGTTTCCAGCGTTGATTGATCCGGGTATCAGCGTCGCGATCTTGTTCAATATTGCACCGGTGACGGCATCGATCACGTATAGAAAACCGCCCCCCGTGCCAGGAACGATGTTGTTGTAGCCGGAGGTAACGAGCACTACCCATTTACCATCGGCGCGCTTGGTGATGATGGGATTACCGAAACTCAGCCCGATATCACAATCGCTGAATATTGGAGGTGAGCCCGTTACCGGATCCTGCGGTGCACTTCCGACGAAGAGAACGTTAACACCGGCTGAAATAGTACAATTCGCCGGGGACTTGAGTTCCCAAAGTGCCTTGGGGCTGGCCGGATTGGTGATGTCGAGGGCGTAAAAACCTCTGCCGCCGGCGTTCAGGCCACCCACTATAATAGTGGCCCAAGTTGCGCTCGGTGTGCTGCAGTTACTGGTGCAGATGTCACCGGACGTGGGAGTTCCATCGACAAAATACATGTGATTGGTCGAGTAATCAAACCTGGCCAGATTCCACATGTTGGGCATGACCATCGAGGGTATATAAGCCCACATTTCGTTTCCGGTGTTGGCATTCAGCGCATGCAGCATGCCGTCATTCGCCGCCACATAAAGCGCTGCCTGACGCGAAGCCTGGGCGCTCTTGAAAGCGGCATATCCCTGGTCACCATAGTTGAAAATCGGCACGCGCACATACACTGCTTCGGCTGACACGATATCGCCCAGGATATGCGGGCGATGGCGGAACAGGGAGTCGATGCCCGCATCCGGCGTGACCAGCGAATTCACCGGAGTCTCATAGGCACGTTGACCGCGCAAATAATTCACCAGCTTCTGGCCGCAGTTCGTGCTGTCGCCCGCATCACACTGAGTTTGTTGCGAGCTCGTCAACACGCTCCATTGCGCCAGCAGATTCCTGCCGCCTGACGTGCCGTTAAAATAGGCCTGTTCATTTGGCAACAAATTTCCCCAAAGGAAATTTTTTAGCTTGCTTGCCGCCGGGCTCGGGCCGTAATCGAAGGTGTAAATGGTGCGTGTATCGCTGGTTGCGCTGACCATGGCGTCTAGCTGCGTCTGCGCAGACCAGTTGATGGTCGGAATGAGCTGGCCAGTAGACGCGTCGATTTCCTGTTCTATGGTTTCTCCGAACCAATCTCCGGTCGTATACGTGGAGCTGAATACAAAGTTGTCGGCGGGCACAATATTCGGCGTGCTGGTGGCGGCGGCAGACTCGCTGCTCGTACGTTGCGCCACAGTCGCAAATGCCTCCAGCAGCCCACCGGTCACGGTTGCCGGGCTCCTAGCACTGAAATACGTGCCGTGGCCATTGACCGCTGCGTGCCACAAATCGTCAACCGCTGTGATTGCGTCATGCACCGGCACCGGCCAGTTTGGGCTGACTGACCAGTTGCCGTTTGAGACACCGCTTTTTACCGCGTTGTAATCAGAGCTCGTGCCCGCGGTGTCGTAGCCCGGGTACCACAGCAAGGTGCTGTCGAGCCCGAGACCCATAGTGAACGTCACCATGTGCTGCGCTGTATTGGGGTCTTTGCTGGTAGGCGGCACATTGTTCTGGCTGACGTCCAATCCGAGCCCTCCAATTGGATTGAAGCTCGGCGTGCGCAGGTCGGTGTTCCAATAATAGTAAGCGATATCCGCGAGGGTGCCGCCGCCATCACCACCGGAAGCCGCGAAAGCATCGAAGAATGGACGCCCAACATTCGCATTCCCGTCTTGGTCGCCCATTGCGCTGCCGTCGAGTTTTATACCGCCGCCGCCGTTCCAATAACCGTCAGTAATTATGAACGTGAGATTCTGCTGACAAGAGTTCAAAATCGGGTCGTCGCTGATGTAGGACGCGGCGGAACTTTTCATTCCGGCGTAATAGCGGCCGATTCGCGAGAGCGCAGTGCGCAAGGGCGTGCTGCTATTGGGATTAATTGCATACAATTTGTTGTACCACTGATTCTTCTGGCCTCCCGCCGCGTTGTCAAAAGGCGCGTTGGCGAGCCATTTCGAGGTGTCGACGGCGTTAATCGTGTTGAAACCGACGCGGTAGCTTGAATTGAGGCGGTTGAAGGCGATGCCAGCCGCAGACTTGACCATCTGGATACGGGTGCGGTAATAGGCATACCAGTTGGCGAAGTTGGTCATTTCCTCCGTGAAGGTGCAGCTGTTGGCATTCGTTACACAGTCGGTGCGGGTGCTGGCTTTGGGGTAAGCCGTCGTGGTCGAAACTATATTGTTGCGGATGAAGTAGCCGAAACGCGCACGGTTGAAACTGCCGGCATAAACGCGATCGCAGCCGGTAGTGGTACCGTTGCCGGTGGCGCCTGGCGCACCCGGACTCGCGTTTGCGGCAGTGCTCGACACGCAGTATCTGACTGTCGCAGGAAAGCTGAAATTGGCTTGGTTGATTGTGGACTGGCAATTGGTCAGATTTTCATCCGCGCAATATTCATTGGGTAAAATCGTGTAGGAATAAGGCGTACCGGGAAGTGTCTGCTTTTGAGTGAATCGCCCCTGTGGGAAACCCTGCATCAGCGGCGGCACTGTGTTGCTGACGCTGTAGTTGCTGGGGGTGGCCGGACATAGAGTAGACCTGGCGACAAACTGACCCGAGTTGGACCCGGTACCCTGGACTACCGGCAGATTGCTATTAGCGAGCGCCGTGCTATAGGTAACAGAATTTGGACTGGGAACCGAGCTTACAGTGAATGACGCCGGGTTTCCAGAAGCGGCCGAATTATATCCGCCCGTCGAGGATCCGCTAATTTTTATAGTATCCCCGACATTGCAGCCGTGAGCGACCGGAAACACCGCAGTCGCCGTATTGCCCCCGCTTGAGAGCACGGTTATCGGAATGTTGCAGGCGGATGCCGCAGGCGTGCCACCGGGGGCCGCTGGATTACTGGCACTTGTCCATTGATAAGTATATGTGTTGGCATTCGGTATCGAGGAAACAGTGAACGTACCGTTGAAGCCGGCGGTCGCGGCATTGACAATGGTCACCTTGTCTCCAACCTGACAGTTATGGTTATTCAATGTTACCGTGGTTGTATTGGTCGTGCTGGAGCGGCTGTTGGAAAGACTGACCGAAAAAGTAGCGTTGGGCTGCAGATTGCGCCTGCAATGCACCGCATCTGTCGGCCCGCTTTGGCTGCCGTCGCACCAGACCTCTTCCGGGAAGCTGTTTGTTAGATTTGTGGTGCTGGTACTGCCGCCCGGGTAGGGATTGACTTTAACTGCGCTCCACAGAAACATCCACGTGTTGTTATAGGTTTGGTAAATGGCGCTGACTCCGTTGTAATCCATCGGAGGAGAGTAGGTAATCGTGGGGTCGTAAGAAACGACATTGAATTGCGATGCTAGAAATGGCGCGCCGTAAGTGCGTGATCCATTGAGGTTGCCATCATTGCCGTTGGAATCGCAGGTAGTATCGTTGGAACGGCACATATTTGTGGTTCCGTTGCCGACATTGTCCGGCATGAAGTCCCACTGCATACTGCCGGAATCGTCGAGCAGGAACATGATATTCGGCTGCACATTTGACGCGGGCGCAGTAAACAGAGGCGAATTCGCGATACTGGTCGACGCCGCCTGAGCCAAACCACAGCTTGCGAGCATCGCCGCTGCGGCGAACAACGCTTCTTTGCGTAGATACAATTTATGGTCTTTCATGATCGACTCCTGTTTAACGGCGGTTGACCAAGCGTTTCGTTTTGATCAGCCGGCGCGTTAGATTTGGATAAGCGTCTGCATGTAGCTCACTGTATTTCTCGGACCGATAACGCGGTTGGTGATCCGGTAATAAAATTGCGCCGTTCCAGATGGACCTATTTTTCCAGCTCCCTTGCCGCTGCCCGGGGGAGTGGCGCCGGTTATTACCGTGCTCAGGCAACTGTTTCCCGCCCCGCTCGGATCACCGGTTATTTTGCAAAGGCGGTGTATGACATACGAAACTTGATTCCCCGCGGCATCTGCGGGCAGTGCAACAGCAGAACCGGTCCAGTCATACTGCTCCCAAGAAGTTTCAGCGCCCTGTCCTACAGTGGGTGTGGATGCGTAATAGCCGTTGGCCGGACTGCTACTCCAGAGAGCGCCCGCGGTCTGAGCTACCAACCAAGTGCGCGCAGTCTCAACAGCGAAATCCCCCGAATGAGTAGCGCCCTGCTTAAAAGCAAGGTTTCCGGCGATCTGATTCACAGTATCCACTGAGCGAATAAGCGCGATGGCTGCCAGGGTCATGGCTACCAGGACGATGAGTGCGATGAACAGCACTACGCCTTGCTGCCGGCGGAAATCATGCACCATGTTTGCGGATGTTTTCATCGTCATGCTCCCCAAATGATGTTGCGCAGTGGCACAATGGTTTCGAACACCTTGTAGCGGTAGCAGTGAGGCAAACTGCCGCCGGGCCCGCTGCCGGGACCGTTATCGGGCGGCAACCACATGCCGACGTCTGCCGGCGGGTTAGTGCCGCTCCAAGTCGGGGCGACTGTCGTCGCAGTGCAATTTCCGGAAACCGGGTCAGGCTTCTCGCGCTGTCCGCTGCGCGCCAAAATGGCAATGCGTATGGCGATAATCTGCTGCCACTGGGCGGTCGTGCCGGCGCCCGCGGGTGGAAGTACCGAAGGAGTCAAAGTATCCCAGGCGTCTACGATGTCATCGCCTGCTATATGTCCGGCGTGCACTCCGGTGTCCTTGCCGTACTGTACTTGCAGATTGACAATTTCCCCCGCCTCAAGGTAAGTGGCGATGCCATTAGAACTGACCGCGGTAAGCTGCAGATTGTTATTAACTGTGTCAATACTGTAAGTGTGGTGTGCCATTGAACCCAAGTCGAAAACATTGGCATTGACGTCATACCCCGACGCGGGAAATATGGCGCTGGTGTTCCAGGGGCTGGCCCCGCCATGATTGAAGACCGTGTTGCTCGCAACGGCAGTGACTTGAGCAAGCGTGCAGTTTCTTCCCGATTCGTAATAAACCATCAGATCGTTTGGTGCGACAGTGAACGTACTGCCGATTGTGGACTGCGTGTCCCCATTCAAATTCGGATAGGCTAGCGTCTGCGGCAATCCGGTCATGGCGTTCATGCTGAAGAGAATGCGCAATGTATCGGGCAGCGCGTAGCCCGAAGCATTCACACCGCCATCGGTGATGACGACCGGGGAAAGAACCAGGGGGCCGGGAGTTGCTACGCTGCCGTTAAACGACGTATTGATACTGCACCCGAGCCCGGCGAGGTTTATGCCGTAGCCCGATTGACGCGCCTCACGCTCAATAGTGTAGAGCGCAATGTTGCCATTGGTCTGAGCGTCGGCACCGCTGGTGGTGGTGCGTTTTTGTCCTTCGGCGAGAGCGAAAATCTGCATTATTATGATTACCCCGAGTAGGCCGATCACCATGCCGACCATTATCTCTACCATTGAAAAACCTTTGCTATGGAACATCGGATTAACTCCTTCGCAATTCATGGTTAGCGCGGTTGCTAATTGATATAGGTTGTGGCCATGTAATTGTGATAGCTCGTATCCTGTAGTCGTTTCCAGCACACCACAACCGTAACCTGATTGTTACTGGCGGCGTTGATGATGATTTGCTGTTTGGCTGCAGTTGCACCCGGCAAGGCATTTGTCACCCTGGTGGTCCAGGCCGTGACGTTCGCGTTGGCCGAGGGTGCGGCTCCGGGATTGCACGTAGGCGGGGTCGCGGCCGTCACCGCTGGGTTTGGG
>DASPRE010000121.1:0-3179 GCA_035624615.1 Burkholderiales bacterium
GAGCTTGAGTAGGGTGACTTTGATGCCGCGAGATTCGAGAATTGATGCGAGGGAGGCGGCGGCGATTCCCTTACCGAGGGAGGAAACCACTCCGCCTGTTACAAAAATATACTTGGTCATGAAATAACCAGCAGGTTATAAGGAACATAATAACGCAAAAAACATTGGGTAACAATTGAAAAGGCTGGTCCTGCAAAGCCGAATTCCATGTGCTTTGTTAAAATGGTCTGTCCTCAACCATTCGAATTTGTGTTTTCGTCTATCTCATGCATGCGGGCTGGCAACACTTTTTGCAAAGCATAGGTGCAAGAATTGAAAACCACACGGTACGCGATTTCGGCAATCGGCAGGCGGAACTTCGTGCTGCCCGCACGGGCACAATACTCTGCGACCTTTCGCAGTTTGGTTTGCTGCATTTTTCGGGGGATGATAGCCGTGCTTTTCTACACAGCCAGGTTTCCAGCGACGTGCAAAAGCTCCCCGCAGCAACGGCACAATACAGCAGTTATTGCACACCGAAAGGCCGCGTACTCGCCAGTCTCCTGATTTGGCAAACCGCCGACGGTTATTTCGCACAGCTTCATGCCCGTTTGTGCGAGGACATCCGAAACCGACTTGCAAGATTTGTGTTGCGCTCAAGAGTTAAGATAAGTGACGTGAGCGGCACGCATGTATCCTTGGGCATCGCCGGAAAGAACGCCGAAACGCTAATGAATAATCGCTTCGGCACCATTCCACAGTCCGTGCTTGGAGTGGCACATAATCAATCGGCAACGTTGATCCGAATATCGCCTGATCGCTTTCAAATAATCTGCGCTGCCCAGCAAGCCCCTGCATTGTGGGAACAGCTAAGCCAAAATATCACACTAACAGGAACCCAATGCTGGGATTGGCTCAACGTACGTAGCGGAGTTGCGGTCATCACGCCCGCGACACAGGAACAGTTCGTGCCGCAAATGCTCAATATGGAAATTATCGGCGCAGTCAGCTTCAGCAAAGGCTGTTACCCTGGACAGGAAATTGTCGCACGTGCGCAGCACTTAGGGACGCTTAAACGGCGCATGCACCTCGCTAATATCCTGTGCGATATCGCTCCAGAACCTGGAGACGAACTTTTCACCGAGAACGTTCAAGACCAAGCAATCGGCATGATCGTCAATGCCGCCGTTTCGCCCGACAGCGGGTATGACGTGCTGGCAGTTATTCAAATTGATGCCGCAGGTACTGAAGTTCTCCACTTGAAATCTCCGAGCGGCCCGGTTTTAAACCTGTTGCCCCTGCCTTATGCCTTGTGATGGCGTTTAACTTCTACATCTATTACCGGGTGCAGTCCGCCGGCGTCGCCGTATTGGAAGCGCGCATCCATGAAATGCACGCGGCTTTGCGCGATCGAACTGGCGTTGCGGGACGCCTGCTGAAAAAACGGGATCAGCCACTATTATGGATGGAAACATACGAGAACGTTGCTGCAGAAAGTTTCGAATATACCTTGGCGCGTTTGGTCGAAGAATACGGCGTGCGCGAGTTTCTCGAATCGGGCTCGCAGCGGCATATCGAGTGTTTTGTTACTTAACTCCAGTTTGATGGCTAAATTATGTGCCTAGTTTTGCTCGCCTACAGGCTGTCGCCGGACTGGCCATTGCTACTCGCAGCCAATCGCGACGAATACTACGAGCGGCCCACCGCAGCGGCCGCGTTCTGGGAAGAGCATCTGGCGCTAGTCGGGGGCCGCGACTTGCAGAAGCACGGAACCTGGCTTGGTGTCACGCGCGCGGGCCGTTTTGCCGCCGTCACAAATTTTCGCCAAGGCCTGGCCCTGAAGAAAAATGCCCCGTCCCGAGGCACGTTGGTGAGCAGTTTTCTCACTCGAAAAGAAATGCCGCAAGACTACTTGCAGCGGTTGCAGCAGCATGCCGCCCAGTACGACGGCTTTAACCTGATTGCCGGAGATGTTGACGAAGTTTACTACTACTCGAATCGCGGCCGAAAAGTGCAAAAACTTGCTCCGGGGTTATATGGTTTGAGCAATCATCTCCTGGATACGCCCTGGCCCAAAGTGGAGCGCGGCAAGAAACGGCTCATTCAGCTTTTTTCGGCACCGCAGCCACCTGCAGTTGAAGCGTTGTTCGCAATTCTCGCCGACCGCTTTGTTCCCATTGACAAAGAGCTGCCGAACACTGGAATCGGCCTGGAACGCGAACGGCAGCTGTCAGCGGCTTTCACCGCCTCCGCCGATTACGGCACGCGTTCCTCCACCCTGCTCTTTATCCACTCGAACAACCGGGTCCAGCTCATCGAACGCTCCTTCAAGCGGGCGGGCATAGAAGGCAGTACGGTGCATCACGAGTTCATGATTGACGCTACATCTCTTATATAATGCCTCATCAACCGCATATCGTGCTATGAAGAGTTTGTGGAAGGACAAGGAGGCGGCAAAGTTCAAAGGCGACCTTGAGTTGCGAGTTTATACATCGCGCCTGCTGGGCCGAGACAAATCGCTGGTATTGCATGGTGGCGGCAACACCTCAGTCAAGATCCGGGAACGCAATATTCTTGGAGAACCGGAGGACATTCTCTATGTAAAAGGGAGTGGTTGGGATTTGGAAACCATCGAATCTGCCGGTTTCTCTTCAGTGCGCCTGCCCCATCTGCTGCGTCTTGCAGAACTCGAAGCACTTTCCGACCCACAGATGGTGAACGAGTTGAAAACACATATGACGCGCGCTTCGGCTCCATCGCCTTCGATCGAGACCATTCTGCACGCGATTCTTCCCTACAAATACGTAGACCATACCCATGCCGACGCAGTCATTACTGTGACCAACACCGCGAACGGCGAGAAACGCATCAGGGAAATCTATGGCGACAGCGTGGTAGTTATCCCCTACGTAATGCCAGGCTTCGAGCTGGCGCGGGTCTGTGCCGAGCTGTTCGCCAAGGAAGCAAGGCGGGCCACGGTAGGCATGGTGCTTATGAACCACGGTATTTTTTCTTTCGGAGCAACTGCAAAGCAATCCTACGAGCGCATGATTGCACTGGTGTCACGTGCTGAAAAATATCTGTCCGGAAAAGGTGCCTGGGCAATCCACCCCAGTTCCCGTGGCGCTGCAATAAAACCTCTCAAAATGGAACTTGCCTTGTTGCGTGGGAAAATTTCAAAAATCGCGGGTTTTCCGGTG